>CAIWTL010000104.1 GCA_903915555.1 uncultured Micrococcales bacterium
CGCCGTCCCGCTGCCCCTGTCCCATGACGTGAAGGGTGAGGCCCTGGACCGCGCCGCGGTCGTCGCGCAGCAGATCGATCGCGAGCGCCTGCTCGTACAGCACGATGTCGCTGTCGTCGTGCACGGCCTGGACGAGAGCGCGGACGATCTCGCGTCCGGTCGCGTCACCACCCGCGTGAGCGATCCGGTCACGCAGATGGCCGCCCTCGCGTGTGAGGGCGAGGTCGCCTCCCGCGGTCCGGTCGAACCGGGTGCCCAGTTCGACGAGGTGCCGGACCGCCCCAGGACCCTGGGTCACGAGGACGCGCACGGCATCCTCGTCGCACAACCCAGCCCCGGCGATGAGGGTGTCCCGGAGGTGGTCGTCGGGCGAGTCGTCCTCGTCCAAGGCGGCCGCGATCCCCCCCTGCGCCCACTGCGTCGAGCCGTGCTCGACCTTCGCTTTCGTGACCACCATCACGCGATGACCCCGGCTGCGCGCGTACAGGGCGAGGCTCAGGCCCGCGATCCCCGATCCGACGATGACGACGTCGCACTCCTCGTACCAGCCGGGCTGCGGCGCGAGCAGGGGGACACCCACGATCCCGGCCGCGGTGTTCGTGTCACTCATCGTGGCGCCAGAACGATCGCGACGTTGTCGAGGAGTCTCGGTGGGCCGATCTTGGCGGCGATGAGCAACCGCGCAGGACCTTCGGACGGGGCCGGACCGAAGTCGGGATCGGTGATGGCCACATAGTCGGTCTCCACACCTTCCTGTGCTGCCAGGACCTCCTCCGCCGCCGCGATGACGTCGCCGGCCGATGCACCCGAGGCCGCGGCCTGGGTGGCGGCGGAGATCGCAGCGGGAATCGCGGCGGCGGTACGCCGCTCCTCCTCCGACAGGTAGGTGTTGCGGCTCGACATGGCCAGCCCGTCACTCTCCCGAACCGTCGGCACACCGACCACCGTCAGCGGGAAGTCCAGGGTGTCGACCATGTTCCGGATCAGCGCGAGTTGCTGGTAGTCCTTCTCCCCGAACAGCGCGGAGGTGGGCCGCATGATGTTCATCAGTTTCGCGACCACGGTGAGCACCCCGCGGAAATGGCCCGGGCGCACGGCGCCCTCCAGCACGGTGCCGAGCGGCCCGGGATCGATCGTGATGTCCATTCCTCCGCTGTACAGATCCTCCGCGGTCGGGGAGAACACGATGTCCACCCCGCGTTCGCGGCATATCCCGAGGTCGACCTCCCACGTGCGGGGATAGCGCTGGTAGTCCTCGCCGGGGGCGAACTGGGTGGGGTTGACGAAGATCGAGACGGCTACCTCACCGGTGGGTCCCACGATCTCGCGCGCTCTGGTCATGAGTTCCGCGTGCCCGGCATGGAGAGCGCCCATGGTCATCACCACGGCTCGATCCCCCGGGGGGACGTCGGCCTGCATCTCGGCCACGTTCTCGACGACACGCACGAGGCCACGATGCCAGACCCACCACCCCCACGGGGGCCCATCCCATCACCCCCCACCGGAACCCATCCCCCCGCCCACACGAGCCCCCTCGCAGCGCCACGTCGACCGAAGCCACCACTCCACGTGCACGCAGCCCACCACCCCACGTGCACCTGGCCCACAACCCCCAGCCCATGCCCATGCCCATGCCCATGCCCATGCCCATGCCC
>CAIWTL010000105.1 GCA_903915555.1 uncultured Micrococcales bacterium
CCCGACGGCACCCGGCGTTCCGCGGACGTTGCGCCACCGGGCAGGGACCGGGTCGAGGCTGAACGGTCCGGCGAGGGGATCAGAGCCCCAGATGCCGCTCGCCCACGCGCCCGGCGCGGTCTCGGCGTCGAGGTGGCGGAACGCGGCGGCCACGAGAGCGGGCGCCGGCGGCAGGCTGTCGCCCGGGTCGGGGGCGAGGGTCGCCGGATGTTCCGCGAGGAAGGCGGTGGTCGTGTCGCCGATGTCGAAGGCCAGGGACGACAGCACCGCCAGCAGCATGTCCCGGTTGGTGGTGACCCCGGAGACGGCAACGTCCTGCAGGGCGGAGATCATCTCGCGGGTGGCCTCGGCGCGGTCCTCCCCATGGGTGATGATCTTGGCCAGCATGGGGTCGTAGTAGCGGGAGACGGTGTCGCCGCGGGCGTAGCCGGAGTCGACGAGGGCGCGGTAGTCGCTCGGCATCGTGAACTCGTCGAGGGTGCCGACGCTGGGCAGGAAGTCGTTGGCGGGGTCCTCGGCGTAGAGGCGGACCTCGATGGAGTGGCCGTCGACCTCCAGGTCATCCTGCTCGAGCGTCAGGGGTCGTCCCTGGGCGACGAGCAGCTGCCAGCGCACGAGGTTGCTGCCCGTGATCTGCTCGGTGACGCGGTGCTCCACCTGCAGGCGGGTGTTCATCTCGAGGAAGAAGAACTCCTGGTCGTCCCCATCACCGGACACCAGGAACTCGACGGTGCCGGCCCCGACGTATCCGATGCGTTCGGCGAGGGCGACCGCGGCGGCGTACATGCGCTCGCGGGTGGCGTCGGTCGTTCCCGGCGACGGCGCCTCTTCGATGATCTTCTGGTGGCGCCGCTGGATGGAGCACTCGCGGTCGAACAGGTGCAGATAGGCGCCCTTGCCGTCGCCGAACACCTGGACTTCGACGTGGCGGGAGCGCGGCAGGTACCGCTCCAGGAAGACGGTGTCGTCGCCGAACGCCGCCCCGGCCTCCCGGCGCGCGCCCGCGAGGGCGTCGATGAGGTCACCCGGACCGTCGACGATCCGCATGCCCTTGCCGCCCCCGCCGGCAGAGGCCTTGATCATCAGGGGGTAACCGACCCCGACGGCCTTCTCCGCGATCTCGGCGTCCGTCTCGGTTCCCAGGATCTCGGCACCCGGCACGAGGGGGACTCCGGCGGCGGCGGCGGTGTTCTTGGCCTGGACCTTCAGCGCCATGGCCTCGATGGACTCCGGTGTGGGACCGACCCAGATCAGTCCGGCTGCGCCGACCCGGCGCGCGAACTCGGGATTCTCCGACAGGAACCCGTACCCGGGGTGGATCGCGTCGGCGCCGGAGCGCAGCGCGGCGTCGATGACCGCGTCCATGTCGAGGTAGGTCTGCGCCGACGTCGCCCCGGGGAGGTGCACGGCCGCGTCGGCGTAGCGGACGTGGCGGGCGTCCCGGTCGGGGTCGGAGAACACCGCCACGCACCGGATCCCCATCTCGCGGGCGGTGTCGAAGATACGGACGGCGATCTCGCCGCGGTTGGCGACCA
>CAIWTL010000106.1 GCA_903915555.1 uncultured Micrococcales bacterium
CGCCGGACTCGTGGCCCTGACCACCACCGGCTGCACGGCCAACGAGGTGTTCTTCTTCGATCTCCCGGAACCGGCCAGCCAGGAAGGCGAGATCGTCAAGTCCCTGTGGGACGGGGCGTGGATCGCCGCATGGCCCGTCGGGCTCCTCGTGTGGGGCCTCATGATCTTCGCGATCATCGCGTACTCCCGCCGCCGCCGCCCCGAGATGCCGGAGCAGGTGGCCTACAACCTCCCCATCGAGATGCTCTACACGATCGCCCCGCTCGTGATGATCTTCGGCCTGTTCTGGTTCACCGCCCGGGACCAGGCGCAGATCCTGTCCATCGAGGACGACAACACCCACACGGTGAACGCGGTCGGATTCCGCTGGAGCTGGGCCTTCAACTACGTGGACGAGGACGTCTACGACATCGGGACCCCCGACGAGTTCCCCACCCTCTGGGTGCCGGTCGATGAGAAGGTCCGGTTCGAGCTGACATCACCGGACGTCATCCACTCCTTCTGGGTGCCGCAGTGGCTGTTCAAGATGGACGTCATCCCCGGCAAGCTCAACCAGTTCGAGATCACCCCCACCGAGACCGGTGAGTTCGCCGGCAAGTGCGCCGAGTTGTGTGGCGTGGATCATTCCCGCATGTTGTTCAACGTGAAGGTCGTGCCGCGCGCCGAGTACGACGCCCACATCGAGGAACTTCGGAAGGCCGGGTTCACCGGTCAGTTGGAAACAGGACGCGTCGACAGATCGGGCGTTCCCGGACCGGAGGGCTACAAGACGACATGACGATCCTCGCCGAACCACCCAAGGACGCCCAGGACCTCGTTCCCCCGCGCGACATCACCGAGCCGTGGGAGCCCAAGTCCGATCCCCGGATGGGCCGCACGATCGTGCGTTGGCTGTCCAGCACCGACCACAAGGTCATCGGGTACATGTACCTGATGCTGTCGTTCGCCTACTTCCTGATCGCCGGCATCATGGCGCTGATCATCCGCGCCGAGCTCGTCTCCCCGGGCATGCAGTTCGTGAGCCTCGAGCAGTACAACCAGCTGTTCACCATGCACGGCACGATCATGCTGTTCCTGTTCGCGACCCCGCTGTTCGTCGGCCTCGGCAACGCCATCATGCCCCTTCAGATCGGCGCGCCGGATGTCGCTTTCCCACGCCTCAACATGCTGGGTTTCTGGCTGTTCTTCTTCGGTGGCCTCACGGCGTCGCTGAGTCTCATCACCCCCGAGGGGGCCTTCGCGGGCGGCTGGACCGCCTACACCCCGCTGTCGGATGCCGTCTACTCGCCCACGGTCGGCGCGGACATGTGGCTGCTGGGTCTCACCGCCGGCGGTCTCGGCACGATCCTCGGTGCGGTCAACTTCATCACGACCATCTTCTGTATGCGTGCCCCCGGCATGACCATGTTCCGGATGCCCATCTTCTCGTGGACCATCTTCATCACGAGCGTGCTCGTCCTCATGGCGTTCCCCATCCTGGCGGCGTCGCTCGTCGTGCTCGAGATCGACCGGAAGTTCGGCACCGTGGTGTTCGCCTCGGAGAACGGCGGTTCGATCCTTTGGCAGCATCTGTTCTGGTTCTTCGGGCACCCCGAGGTCTACATCCTCGCGCTGCCCTTCTTCGGTGTGGCCAGCGAGATCCTGCCGGTGTTCAGCCGCAAACCCGTCTTCGGCTACAAGGGCCTGGTGTTCGCCACCATCGCCATCGCCGGCCTGTCGGTCGCCGTGTGGGCCCACCACATGTATGTGACCGGCTCGGTGTACCTGCCGTTCTTCGCCCTCATGACGATGCTCATCGCGGTTCCGACGGGCGTGAAGTTCTTCAACTGGGTCGGGACCATGTGGCGGGGCTCCCTCTCATTCGAGGCGCCCATGCTGTTCACGCTCGGCTTCATGGCGACGTTCCTGTTCGGCGGTCTCACCGGCATCATCCTGGCGTCGCCCCCGCTCGACTTCCACGTCTCGGACTCCTACTTCGTGGTGGCCCACTTCCACTACACGGTCTTCGGCACGGTCGTGTTCCTCATGTTCGCCGCTTACTACTTCTGGTGGCCGAAGTGGACCGGCCGGATGCTCAACGAGAAGCTCGGCAAGCTGCAGTTCTGGCTGTTGTTCATCGGCTTCCAGGTGACGTTCCTCTGCCAGCACTGGCTCGGCGTCCAGGGCATGCCCCGTCGCTACGGTGACTACCTGCCGTCCGACGACTTCGGTCTGCTGAACCACATCTCCACGATCGGCTCCGGCATCGTCGCTCTGTCGACCGCGGTCTTCATCTACAACGTCCTGTGGACGTGGAAGAAGGCGCCCATGGTGGGTGTCGACGACCCGTGGGGCTACGGAGCCTCCCTGGAGTGGGCGACCTCCTGCCCCCCGCCCCGCCACAACTTCACCTCCATCCCCAACATCCGCTCCGAGCGTCCCGCCTTCGACCTCCACCATCCCGAGTACGCCCTCAACGCGTTGCCGTCAGGGTCGGCGGCCCCGCAGCCCGCGGGCGTCGCAGCGGGCGCCTCGACCGAGGAGAAGGCACCCGCACCAGGAGAGGACAAGTCGTGAAGATCGAAGGCTGGTTGTTCGCTGCAGGAGCCATCTTCTTCGGGCTCGTCTCGGTCATCTACCTGTGGCTGAGCTCGGATCTCGTCGGCTTCGTCTTCCTGCTGTTCAC
>CAIWTL010000107.1 GCA_903915555.1 uncultured Micrococcales bacterium
ACCTCGAACTGGCTGGTGACCGACACCCCACGCTGCGCCAGCACCAAGCGGGTCCAGGATTCGCCGGGGCTCTCCGCGCGAGCGTCGGTCGCTGCAAGCATCCGGCGGGCCTTGCCGACCCCCGTCCACCCCTTCATCTCCGACAGCATCCGCCGGAGAGTCCGGTCATCGAGTCGGTCGTCGTGCGCTGCCGCATCCGCGATGGCCACGGCGACCTTGAAGGGGAGTTGGCGGCCGCAGTCCAGAACGGTGCGTTCCGCGGTGGTGACGGGAAGACCGCCCCGGACGGTGACGTCGCGCTCGGATAGTTCGTTGCCGAATACGCGCACTCCTTCGTGTCGACTGTGCCCGGTGGAGAAGCCGCCGATCCGGCTGACCGCCACGCGGCCGAGCTCCGGAAGCAGAACGGGGAGATCCCACATGATCGCTGCCGAGACGTGACTCAACACAACATCGTGATGTGACGCGACGACGGCGGCGGCTTCCCACCTGTGTCGCGCCTCCCGGTCCGTTGGCGGGGGCGGTCCGTAGACGCCTCGCCGCCAGCGTCGGAGGCCCGCCACGCGGTGGTGGATCTCGCTGTCGGTGAGGCCGTCGGCCCGGAGGTCGGACACGACCGTGAACGGCGGTGATTGCCATGGAGAACTCATGGGTTCACCGTCAGCGGCTGAGCCCGCCGAATCTGCGGACACCGCCGCATGGGGGGGAATCCCGGCCACAGATCAGCTGTGGACCCGCATCTGTGACGCGCCCGACCGCAGATCTGCCCCGTACGGGGCGGATCTGCGGTCGTCAGTCAGGCGGGTGGGGTGGTGTGGGACGACTCCCGGTCGGGGTCGTCCTTGGGAAGTCCGAAGCTGACGAGGAGGCCGAACAGCACGAAGAGGGCCGCAACCCACGCCGTGTCACGGGCCGCGTCGGTGTAGGCGGACTTGGCGTCGTCCACCACCGGCTCCAGACCGGGCACCTGCTCGAGGCCGATGATGGCCTGCCCGGCCGAGGACTGCACCTGGTCGGTCAACTGGGTGCGCTGTTCGGGGGTCAAGCCCGCCTCCTGGGCGAGATCGTCGCCCAGGATGACGCCGAGACCGCTGAACAGCACCGCTCCCAGGATCGCGGCCCCGAGGGCGGATCCCACCTGACGGAAGGTGGACGTCATGGCCGAGGCCTGGCCGCTCTTGATCGGGGGGACGTCGCTGAGGACGACGTTGGTCAACTGCGCGGACGCGAAGCCGAGACCGAGCCCGTACACGATGAGCGGGATGACGAGCCACCAGGGCGAGCGGTCCACCGACAGCGTCAGACCGATGAGGACGATGCCGGCGATCTCGAGCGCCATCCCGAGTCGTACCACCCCGGTGGGACCCATCAGCGCCGATACGTGGCGCGCGGCACCCCCGGAGGCCAGCGTTCCCACGGCGAGGCTGGCGAGGATGACGCCTGTCGTCAGCGGATCCGTCCCGTGGACGGACTGCATCCACAGCGGAAGGACGAACAGGATGCCGAACTCGCCGAGGCTCACCACCAGAGCCACGACATTGCCGAATCCATAACGCCGGATCCGGAACAGCGACAGATCCACCAGGGCCGCCTCGCCGGTCCTTCCCCGCCGGGCCTCCCACCAGACCAGGACGGCGAGGAGAACCACGCCGAGGACCAGCGTCACGGGCACCACCGATATGCCACCCGTGCCGAAGTGCACCGGGCCCGCATCGAAGTCAGCGATCGCCGACCACCAGCCGAAGGCCTGGCCCTCGATCAGGGCGTAGACGATCAGGCCCAGTCCCAGCGCTGACAGCACAACGCCCACCGGGTCGAATCCGCGCACCGGGGGACCGGTGTTCTCCGGAACCGTGCGCAGGACCATGATCGCGGCGATGATGCCGACGGGGATGTTGATGAGGAACGCCCACCGCCAGGAGAAGTCCTCGGCGAGCCACCCACCCAGCAGTGGTCCCAGCCCGGCGGCACCACCGAACACCGCCCCCCACAGGCCGAAGGCGACAGCCCGCTGTTTGCCCTCGAACAGCACGTTGATGACCGCGATCGACGATGGCAGCATCATCGCTGCGCCGATGGCCTGGACCGCGCGGGCGGCGATCAGGAACGACGGGTCCTGCGCCGAGCCGCTCGCCAGTGAGCCGAGCAGGAAGACCGCGATACCGAGGAGGAACAGGAGCCTGCGGCCGTACTTGTCGGCCATCAGGCCGACCGTGATCAGCAGAGCCGCGAACAGCAGGGAGTAGATGGAGTTGACCCACTGGGCGTCGGTCTGGGTGAGACCCAGGTCCTCGACCATGTCCGGCAGCAGGACGTTCACGACACTGCCGTCGATGATGATCATGCTCAGGCCGATGAGCAGTGAGATCAGGGCCCACCACGGGTGGGCCACCCGGGGTCGTGACGGTGAGGTGGCCGTGTCGGTCATGCCCGCAGGGTATTGCCCT
>CAIWTL010000108.1 GCA_903915555.1 uncultured Micrococcales bacterium
ATGTCCTCCTTGGGCAGGAGAGCGGCGACCGGCGCGGTCTTCCACCCCGACTTCAGCAGCGGCTTGCCCCGGGCGAGGCAGAGTTTGTCGGCTTTGGCCTGGAGATCCTTCGGGTACTGGCTGGTGATCTTGCCCTTGACCATGACGCCGTTGACCATGATCCACTTCGCCTTCGATGTGCAGGACTGGTGTCGGTAGGGCTTGCCGCTCTTGGGGGCGGAGTTCAGGCAGACGAGCCAGTCGGTGAGCGGGGTCGCAGCGAACTGCGCAGGAATCGTCTCGGTCATCATCTGTGGCAGGCCGTCCTTGAACAGCGCGGCAATGCACAAAACTCCCTCGTCATTTTGCCAGTCAACATCGGTAGGGATGACGATGGACTTGTAGATCCGCAGGGGCATCCGGCTGTTGTCGATGCCGAGCCACGTGTAGAAAGCCTTCTGAGAGCACAGACCCCACAGCTCACGGACACGATCGCCCAGTTCTGATGGCGGCGGGAAGTCCTTGGGGTACGGCGCCACGTAGTAGATCTCCGCGTTGTGCTCGCGTGAGTCGCACCACGGATACCCCTCAACGATCGCTCCGCTCCAGAAGGTCTCCGGGTCGATCTCCAGGCAGTCCCCGACCCCCGGGGTGAACCCCGCGTTGGCGGACGGCGTCACACCCACGAGGGTGGCGGCGCCGAGGGCCAGGGCGACACCAAAGGACAGCAGACGACGAGTGACCATGGATTCCCCCGAATCCCCCGATGGCCAGTCCCCCTGACGGCCTACTGAGCGAAACCTAGTACCGAGGTGGTCTCTGTCGCGCAACATCTCAGAGATACGAGCGGAGTTCAGTCGAATTCTGATACGCGAATCACGGACCTCTCACGGACCACACAGACTTCTTGCCCTTCTTCACGCAGAACAGATCCCCGACCTGGGCACCCCGCTTGAAGCAACGCTCTCCGGCCTTGACGCTGACCTTTACTGCGATGGTGGGCTCTGAGAAAGTGAAGTCGTACGCGCGGATTCGCACTTGGCCTTGCTCGAAAGCAATTGACGTCGAAGCTGCTTTCTCCTCGCCATCCTGGTCATAGACCTCGACACTGAGCGCGCTGGTCATCCGAGGGTCGATACCCCACAGGCAACGTGCGGTCGCGGCGGGAATCGCCGTCTCGTAGTAGCCCCGCCACTCCGTCTTGCCATCCGGCCAGTAGTGAGGCGCCTCGACATTCAGGCGCAACCGGCCTTCCTGCGGCACCCAGGTGGGCACCGTCGCTCCGCTCCCATTGTGGGCAAAGAGCAGGGAACCATTCCGATAGCAGGCAGATGAACCGATACTGCTGGTCCGAGGATCCAGCAGGTTCATCCCCACGGTGGACGTGACCCATTTGGCTACGCCGGTGACGAGCTCAGGGGAGGCTTGACTCTGGAGGTACATCGGCTTGCCGGTGAGGGTGATGCGATGCGCTCCGGTACCCAGATCATCTATCTGCATTTGCGGGTCCCGCATGCGAGCCAACACGACAGCGGGATCGACCCATGACGTGCGGAGCACGATTCTCAGTGTGATGTCCTGAGGCAGAAGCGGTGAACGCTCGCAGGGGTCATTGAAGTAGCCCATGCAGCCGAACAGATTGGGGTACTCCGCCGGAATGTAGGGAATGTCGGCGATCCAGTTTCCGAGACCGAAAGCGAAGCCGCCGCGCGGATTGAAGGCTGACTCCATTGTGAGGCGAGCAGGCCGACCCTCGACTTCTACGCCCGGCAGACTCCAGGTCGTCTGATGGGTTGAGAACGCTTCATCGCCGGGCAGGTCAGGAAAGTTCACGTCGAAGGTGCTTGCCCGCACCATAGGGTCATGGCGATACTCGCCGGTCGTCGCATCCACCACGCCGAAGCTCTCCAGGCAGTCCAACTGCTCAGGGCGCTCACAGGCCAGGAGCCAGATGTAGCTGGCA
>CAIWTL010000109.1 GCA_903915555.1 uncultured Micrococcales bacterium
GCCATCAGGATGAAGGCGCCACCCCGCACGTCGATCACCCCGATGTGGGAGGCGACGACCGCCAGCACCGCCAAGGCGCGAACGACCACACTCGTCTCGATGCGTTGCCACGTCGACCGGTCGGCGCCGTCGCCCTGAAGCTCTCCGAGCGGCATCAGGTGCCAGTCGACCGGCAGGGGGTCGACGTGACGCGACAACCGCTGGGCGGTGAGGACGTATGACAGGGAGTCGCCCCCGAGGGAGACGAAGCTGTCCTGTGGGCCGATCGTGGTCGGGTCGAGCCGCAGGGTCCGCGCGACAACGTGTCGCACGTCCTGGTCTCCGGCGGGTGGCTCGTCGACCGTCATCGTGCCGCACAGTGCGATGGCGGCGAAGTCGGGCTTGCCGCTGGGGGTCCGGGGGAGGGCACCGAGCCTCACGACCACCGTGCTGCTCGGGGGCAGCCCGGAGGAGTCGGCGACCGCACGGACGAGGTCCTCGTCGGATACGGGGTCGTCCTGTCGGGCCGCGACGACAAGACGGTGATCGTCGGCGGCGCAGTGGGCTGACGACCCGGCGGCATGCAGTGCCGCGTCGATCCGGTCCAGGTCGAGCCGCAGGCCGAAGAGTTTCGCGCGACGGGAGTCCCGCCCGACGATCCGGAT
This sequence comes from uncultured Micrococcales bacterium, assembly GCA_903915555.1. Classification (GTDB taxonomy): domain Bacteria; phylum Actinomycetota; class Actinomycetes; order S36-B12; genus CAIWTL01. Next base: position 645 of record CAIWTL010000109.1, read on the forward strand.
GAGTCCGTCCTCGGTGATGGCCGCCCGGTCACCGGTGGCGAGGGTGCGCGTCTGCCGCCCCAGCGCGAGATCGGAGGGGCGTTCGGCGTAACCCAACATCACGTTGGGCCCCTCATAGATCAGCTCCCCCACCCCGTCGGCGTCCGGTCGGGCGATCGTCACGCGGCCACCGGGGATGGGTATGCCGACACAGCCTGCGCGACTGCCTGCCAGGTGAGCGGGCAGGTAGGAGATGCGGGCCGTGGCCTCCGCCTGGCCGTACATGACGAGGAACTGCCGACCTGCCTCGTCGCACCACCTGGCGAGGTCCTGCAGGTGTTCCGTGGGTAGGGCCCCACCGGCCTGAGTGATGAGCCGGACGGTACGCGGCACCCGACGGCGCATCGCTGCGCTGTCGAGCAGATCGAACGTGTGGGGGACCCCGGCGATGGTGGTAACACCTGTTCGCTCGGCAAGATCCCAGAAGCACCCGTCGACCACGGACAGGTCAGTCAGGACAGTGGCGCCTCCCGCCATCAGGTGGCTGTGCAGTACCGACATGCCGTAGCAGTAGTGGAGGGGGAGCGACGTGATGCAGCGGTCCGCCGCGCTCAACCCCTGGTAGTCGATGATGGCCGCTGCGTTGCTGTCGAGGTTCTCGTACGACAGTCGGATGAGACGGGGGGAACCCGTGCTGCCGGAGGTGCTGAGCACCAGGGCGAGATCCGGATGCAGATCGTGGCGGGGTTCCTTGTGCCGCACCTCGATGCCGTCGGACGTCACGACGGTGTCGGGATCGAAGGTCCGCAGGACGTCCTCGGTGCGGTCCGGAGTCAGGACCAACACCACATGGCCGGCCTCGAGGGCGGCCAGATAGGAGGTCACCGCATGCAGATCGTTGGTCAGGGTCACGGCCACCAGGCGTCGCCCCGAACCCAGGCGCGACCCCAGGGCGTCCATGCGGAATGCCAACTGCCGATAGTTCAGCACCGTTTCGTCGGTGACGAGGGCGGGGGAGTCGTCACGCTCACCGATCCGGCCGAGGAACGAGGGGATGTGCTGCATCACGGGTAAGGCTACCCTAACCAGGTGGTCAGCCTCCGCCGTCTGCGGTGGACACCGGACCTGTCGGCCGCCACTATCGGGGGCTGTGAGGCGTACCGCACTGATCGTGGCGGCGATCGCAGTAGCCGGGTGCGCACCTGCGGCATCGACCCCCGACCCGTCGCCCTCGCTCGATGCGCCCGTCCTGGAGGTGCCGCAGGGGACGCGGTCGATCGACGTCGCCGTCGGACAGAGCGTCAACTTCCAGGTGCAGGAACCGGGCGACACCCAGACGACGCAGTGGCGTGCCACGACCAGTGACGAGTCCGTCTTCCAGGTCATCGAGCCGTCCGATGATCTGCTGACGCCCGAGAGTCCAGGAGGCTTGGCCACAGCGCCGGGGAAGGCGACCGTGTCGCTGATACCACCCGGCGACGGTCCGAACTGGACCGTTCGCATCACCGTCGCCGAGCCCTGACGGGCAGACCCGCAGCCGCGTCCCCGACAGCAGCGAGTCGGACACCGTACCCTGGCTGGATGCGCTCCCTGCTCGCCATTTCGCTCGCCGCCGCCCTGTCGACACCGGCAACGGCCGCATACGCCACGCAGGACTCGACGGTCCGCGCTCCCGGGCGCGTCGAGGTCCTGTCCGCGCGCACCACGTCGACGACTGCAACGCTTCGGTGGCGGGCGCCGGCCGGCGGGCCGCGTCCGACGTCGTATCAGGTTCGTGTCGGCAGCGGGCGCTGGAAGGTGACCGAGCGCACCCGCTACCGGGTCAAGGGTCTGCGGCCCGACCGCGCCTACCGGATCAGCATCCGCGCAGTGCGCCAGAAACAGGCAGGCGCCGCCGTCGTGGTGCGCGCCTTCACGTGACCCTGCTGCAGGCAAGTTTTAGCACGTCGACGCGCCCCGTCGGGAGCGCCCGCGAGGGGTGGCCTTTGCCTGGTGAGGGGCGCTGGCGAGTGCTGGATCACGCAACTCGGGAGCCGGCGGGGGCATGTACGACTGCTGGACCATCAATGGCCCTCGGGTGCGGATCGACATCAAACCGGGCGGGATCGTCGTTGATTAACAGGGCGACGGTGGAGCCGTTGCCGATGAATTTCACCAAGGTGATCTTGTAGTAGGTTTTCGTCACTGGGGCGTAGCACTTCGCC
>CAIWTL010000110.1 GCA_903915555.1 uncultured Micrococcales bacterium
ACTCGCGCGTACTGCTCAGTCGACGCGATGGCCTCCCCCATCGTCAACTGATACTGGCTGGTGTCAGCAGTGAACACCGTGTTGACGACGTTCGCGCCCGGTAGACCGGGGCCAAACATCTCACTCACTGCGCGACCTCACACACCAGGCGGACGCGAAGGCCGCTGAGCAATCTCGGCGGCTTTCGCCTTTGGTAACAACACCATACGGCTACCAGGGGTGCGTTCGGTTGTGTCTTCCGCTGCTGCATCCAACAGAAAACAGCCCTGACAATGATGCTGCGCCGTCGAATATGCGAAACGGTCCTCGTCCCATTCCCACGAATACGTCCCGCACGACGAACACCTACTGCTCTCCTCGAGCAAATACGCCGTGAGTTTCGCCCGGTCGCTGTCATCCCAAGACAACAACTCGCTATGCGGGATGCCCTTGTCGGCGCACCACCGCATCTCCATCCCGAATGCTGAGTCGTACCTCAGTCGCCCGCGCCAAAAGGGACGTCCAGACCCTCCGCGTTGAGCCGCACCACAGCCATGAACAGGTCGCTCAACTCGCCCCTACTCCACGCCTCCGACACAAAGATCGCGTTGGCGGAGTCGAGGTCGATCTTCGGTTCCACCGAACATGACGACACCAGGGCCGGGGCGAACGTGTCAGGGTTCCACACCGCCCCTTCGGCCTTCTGGTCCTTCGTCGGCGGATGCTCCGCCACCAAGTCGTCGTACTCCTTGGAACCCAAGGCCTCGAACAACAGTGTCTGATCCCCCAACGCCAGCTCCTTCGTGCGCCGCTTCTTCGTCAGAAGGGAGTCCAAGGTCGCGCGAGTAGCCTTCTTCGTTGCCATCGTTCCTCCTGTGCAACTGCCTGACACACGGACAGTAGCACTCTGAGCCAACCTCACCGATTGGCTGAGACCCGCCCCAGGAGGAACGAGGAGCGGGCCTCAGTTCAGGAGGTCACTTGCCGGTCGACACCGACGAGGCCGACACCGCGGACTTCACCACGATCGCCGACTCCCACGGGTTCTCGTTGACCGCGGCATTGCTGGTGAACGTCTGAGCCGTGTTCGACGACAGCGCACCGGCCTGGCGGCTGGTGATCTGCACGGGCCACACCTCAACGCTCTCGCCAGCGCGAGGCTTGTGGTCATCTCCGGTGCCCCCGAACCGGGAGATGAAGAAGTACCCGGACTTGCCGCGAGGAAGCAGGTTCCACGCGATGTCCATGATCTTGCCGTCGGTGCCCTTGGCGTCGTCGCGGTAGAAGTCACCGGAGAACGTCGCCTGGCTGGTGCCCGGAACGGACGTCTCGAACAGCGAGCACAGGCTGGGGGTAGGAACAGTGTTGCCCTGCGCTGAAGCGTTGATGCTCATCACCAGACAGGTGAGATCAATCGCGTCGTCGATCTCGGCCTCGGTGGGCGCAGCAGGGTTGGCGGGACGGGTCTCGGTGAATCCGATCCATGTCCGCTCGTTAGGTATGACCCGAGCCATAGTTGCCTCCTGTAGGAACTCCTACAGGCAGGCTATGGACGCCCCTAGCCGCTTGTCACAAAATGCCACACACCCGGTAGCAGGCTATTTCTCGCACCTCACCGCGTCCACACTCAACGTGTTGTTGCAGCTCCACAGATGCGGCGTCTGGTTGAAATCATGTCCGATCGCACCAATCGTTTCGATGCGCACGATGTCGACGCGGTACTTCCCGAACTCCGTGCGCGGCAGGTGCGTCAGCGATTCCACCATCCGATACGACAACTGGTCCACACCCCGGCGCGACACCGCCCAGCACGTCACCGAGAAGATCATCCGGTAGTCCCAGTAATCCGGGCACAACCGGCCCTGCTGGGTGGTGGCCTGTCCGGTGTTCAGCACCACGTAGGGACGAAACTCGCCAGTGTTCGGCTCCCCCTGGCTCCAGCCGCCATCCGATGGCCGCTCGTTGTCCCCCACTGGCACGCCCATGTCTTCCATGTTGAGCAGCAACCAGTCGGTGATGTCATCGCGATTCAACATCGCTGAGATCCTCCCCACCGAACAACACGGACTTGCTTCGCCATTGCGGTGTCAGCGCCGCCACCGCCCGCCGGGCTGGGAACCGATTGTTCGCCGCCACCGTCAGCACCGCACCGTTGTCCGTGCGGTGCACTTGAGTGAACACCCGAGACCCGCCATGCACCCCGGCCGAATACTGAATCTGCTCTGCGGCAAATCGCGCCGTACGGTACTGCGCCTCGGCTGCCCGCATCGGCGCTTCGGCCTGCTGCTGCTTGAGCCGATCAGCGAACTCACTGGGGTTCATCGTCGTCTCCGATCAACTCCGCCGGCCACGTCCACTGCGGGCTGCGCTGAATGGATGTCACCGTGTGGCGACGCACCACCGGGAACTGCCCGCCACCGTCCACGTCCATCACCCGAAATACCCGGCCGATGGTGTCAGGGTCCGGATGACCCAGCACCTCAATCATGTCGTCAACCTGGGTCCAGCACTTCTGATCGGTCAACGGGATCGAGATGTAGGAACTGGACATGTAACCCAGGCCGTCACCGAACTCCTGAGGGCCGCCCCCACCGGCCAACGAATACAGCCGGGCCGGGCCGCAATACACCGTGCGCAGGATCTTCGTCGTCGACGGTTTGGTCGGATCGTCCTGGTCGTCCACGTGATCCATGCGCCCGATGCGGACTTTGGAGTTCATCACCCGCTCCACATGGCGGCGAGCGATCCACAACGGCGTATCGAACCGTTTGATCGCCCGCATTACGGCTCCAGCTGCTCAACAGCGATGGGATGGGAGAACACGTTCCACACCGCGTTGTTCCAGGTGAACCCTGTTGGACGGCTGCCTGGGTCGTAGTCGCCGTAGTCCTGTCGCCCCGCTTCAGCGTTGTCGGTGAACCCGATCCCGAACCGCAGCGGCTTGATCGAATGGTCGTAGGCGTCGTCCCACATGATCCCCGTCATGATCGGCCCCGTCGCCGAGGCGTAATCCGCCTTGTACTGCTCGCGCAGCCGTGCGGCCAAGCGGATGTAACGCTCCTGCAGCTCCGAGGTGGCCACGCTGACCCCATCAGCCGACACGCTGATGTCCCCGGTGTACTTCGCGGCGATGACCTCACACGCCACCGCAGCGGTGAACACGATCGAATTCGTCTTCGGAAGCCACGTACCCAGCAGGTACAGGCACTCCTCGTCAGACAGCAGTTGCAGTTCCGGGTCGGTGTCCTGCACCCAAAACCGCAGTTCATCCAGCCGCGAGTTAGCCGGGTCTCCGCTGTAGGTCCAGTTGCCCATCATCGGTCCCGTTCAGAACTCGTCTTCCGGCCGAGAGCGTGATGAAGGGCGACAGGAGCAGATCCACCAACCCCGATCCCGGCCGCGAGGCCACCTCCGAGCTTGAAGGCGCTGCGCGTCGACTCTCGCCGAACATTAGCGCGAAGATC
>CAIWTL010000111.1 GCA_903915555.1 uncultured Micrococcales bacterium
ATGGCCGCCGACCTCTTCGAGTCCTATGCGGTGACCCTCGTCGCGGCCCTGATCCTGGGCAAGGCGGCGTTCGGCGACCTCGGTCTCGTGTTCCCGCTCGTCGTTCCCGCGATCGGTGTCATCACCGCCGTGATCGGCATCTTCGTGGTCTCCCCCCGCCCCAGCGACCGCTCGGGCATGCAGGCCATCAACCGCGGGTTCTTCGTTTCCGCCGCCATCTCGGCGGTCCTCGTGATCATCGCCACGTTCGTGTTCCTGCCGGAACGCCTCACGACGCTGAAGGGGATCAACCTCGGTGCTTTCGAGGGCATCATCGTCGAGAGCTTCAACCCCCGGATCTTCGCCATCTGGTCCGTGTTCGTCGGCATCATCCTCGCCGTCGTCATCCAGCAGTTGACCGCGTACTTCACCGAGACCAACCGCCGTCCCGTCGACGATGTCGCCAAGACGTCGCTGACCGGGCCCGCGACTGTCATCCTCTCCGGCATCTCCGTCGGACTGGAGTCGGCCGTGTACTCGGCGCTCGTCATCGGCGCGGCCGTGTACTTCGCCGCCATGGCCGGTGGTGGTTCCGTGCTGCTGTCGCTGTTCGCCGTCGCCCTGGCCGGCACCGGCCTCTTGACGACCGTCGGTGTCATCGTGTCGATGGACACCTTCGGGCCCGTGTCCGACAACGCCCAGGGCATCGCCGAGATGTCCGGTGACGTCGAGGGCGAGGGAGCCCAGATCCTCACCAGCCTCGACGCCGTCGGCAACTCGACCAAGGCCATCACCAAGGGCATCGCGATCGCGACGGCCGTCCTGGCTGCGACCGCACTGTTCGGCTCGTTCCGGGACGCCATCATGCAGGCGACCGAGAGCGTCGTCAGCAACGGTGACGCGCTCATCCAGCAGGTCGGCGCCGTGGACGCGGTGCAGTACCTCGGTGTGCTGAACGTGGCGACCCCGAGCAACCTCGTCGGTCTGCTCATCGGCGCGGCTGTCGTCTTCATGTTCTCGGGTCTGGCCATCAACGCCGTGTCCCGCGCGGCCGGTGCGGTCATCTTCGAGGTGCGCCGCCAGTTCCGTGACGACCCGGGCATCATGGCCGGCACGAGCAAGCCGGAGTACGGCAAGGTCGTCGACATCGTGACGCGCGACTCCCTGCGTGAGTTGGTGACCCCCGGCCTGCTGGCGGTCCTCACCCCCATCGCGGTCGGTTTCGGCCTCGGCGTCGGTCCGCTCGGCGCCTACCTGGCGGGCACCATCGCCACCGGCACCCTGATGGCGGTGTTCCTGTCCAACTCCGGTGGGGCCTGGGACAACGCCAAGAAGTTCGTCGAGGACGGCAACCACGGTGGCAAGGGATCCGAGGCCCACGCGGCGACCGTGATCGGTGACACCGTCGGCGATCCGTTCAAGGACACCGCCGGCCCGGCCATCAACCCGCTGATCAAGGTGATGAACCTGGTTGCCCTGCTCATCGCGCCCGCCGTGGTGACGATGTGGCTGAACAACCAGCTGCCGATGGCACGGGGCATCGCCCTCGTCTCCGTCATCGTCATCGTCGTGTCGATCGTCATCAGCAAGCGGCGCCCGATCGCGGTCGGCGACGCGGACATGACCGATCAGCAGGCAGCCAACGCCTGACGGCTGACAGCGCGCACCAGCGGCCCCCGGAGCTCGGCTCCGGGGGCCGCTGCGTCATCGGGGGCTGCCCGCGACAGCCGGG
>CAIWTL010000112.1 GCA_903915555.1 uncultured Micrococcales bacterium
AGGACAAGTCGTGAAGATCGAAGGCTGGTTGTTCGCTGCGGGAGCCATCTTCTTCGGGCTCGTCGCGGTCATCTACCTGTGGCTGAGTTCGGATCTCGTGGGCTTCGTCTTCCTGCTGTTCACCGCGTTCCTGGCCCTCATCGCGGGCTTCTACATGCTCTACACAGCCAAGCGGGTGTACCCGCGTCCCGAGGACCGGCGCAACGCCACGATCGACGAGGCGGACCCCGACTACGGCTTCTTCAGTCCGCACTCCTGGTGGCCGCTGGCCGTCGGTTTCGCCGCTTTCGTCATCACCCTGGGATTCATCTTCGCGGCCTGGATGTTCGCCTTCGGCATCATCCTCATGTTCATCGCGGTCAGTGGATGGCTGTTCGAGTACTACTACGGCGACCACGCCCACTGATTTCCTCCCCGGTACCCATCAGGGTGTCCTGTGCGTCCGGGACCGGCCGCTCGGCGGTGGTGACGGAATCGTGATCTGAGGCGTGGCCTGGGACACGGCGCTCACGGGCTCGGGAACGTACAGTGAACGAGTCGGAGCCGCCAGGATCCCTCACCGGCCGTCAGGCGGGGTGACTGTCGTCACGAAAGGTTCCCAGAACCGTTCCGTGATGTTTGTTCCCGGTGTTCTCCGGCGATGATCACCGCGATTCCGTCTTCAGAGGGGAACCGAGATCGTGTCTGAGAAGAGCACCGCGCAGCACACGCGGTCGCGCCGCATCCGGGTCGGCGCAGTGAGCGCGGGCGTCGGTGCGTTGGCGCTCGGCGTGGGCGCCTGTGGACCGTCGCTGACCATGGTCAGCGCTCCCTGGGGGGAGTCGCAGGCAGTCATCCAGTCGACGCTGTTCGGGGACAAGGACGTCACCTTCGACAAGGCGCCCCTCATCACCGTCGAGAACGGGCGGATCACCGATGTCGCCGTCACATCCAGCGACGGCAAGAAGGTGGCCGGCGAAGCAGTTGACGGCGGCACCGCGTGGAAGATCGACACGTCGGACTTGGATTTCGGCACGAAGTACACGGTGACAGCCAATGCTGTCGATCTGCGTGGCAAAGAGACGACCGCCAGCGATTCCTTCAAGACTTTCGTTCCCGAGAACGAACTGACGGCCACCACCAACCTCACCGATGGTGAGACCTATGGCGTGGGCATGCCGATCATCGTGACCTTCAGCCAGGCCATCCAGGACCGTGCCGCCATCGAAGAGAAGCTGGGGGTCACCGTCGACGGCGCTCCCGTCGAGGGCTCCTGGCACTGGGACAGTGACACGCAGGTGACCTACCGGCCCAAGGAGTACTGGCCCGCGAACAGCAAGGTCCAACTGGACGCCGAGATCAAGGGTGTGAACGCCGGAAACCAGACCTACTCCCTGACCAACAAGGAGGAGGACTTCAAGACGGGTGCCGAGGTCGTGCTCGTTCAGGACTCCGCCAGCCATCAGATGGTCGTCAAGAAGAACGGCAAGACGATACGGACCATCCCCACCTCCTCAGGCAAGCCCGGGTATGACACGAGGTCGGGGACCAAGGTGATCATGTCCAAGGAGCCGTACGTCGTGATGGATGCGGCGAGCCTGGGAGTCTCCGAGGATGACCCGGACTACTACCGGCTCGAGGTCTACAACGCCATGCGGATCACGTGGTCGGGGGAGTACATCCACTCGGCCCCCTGGTCATTGGGTTCCCAGGGTTACGCCAACGTCAGCCACGGATGCATCAATGTGAGCCCCGACAACGCCTCGTGGCTCATGAACACCCTGAACGTCGGTGATGTGATCGTCGTGAAGAACACCGGCGACGCCCACGATGGGAACGACCAGAACGGTTGGACGCAGTGGAACGTCCCCTACAAGCAGTGGGAGAAGGGGTCGGCGCTCTGAGTCTCTGTCCACCCGTGGATTGAGACCTGGGATCACCGAACCCCAGAGGAAGTCCCCCGTCCGGCAAACGCGGCGGGGGACTTCCTCTTTTCAGGCGCGGGTGATCAGGGACTCGGTACGTGTCGAAGCGGTGTGCTCCGGCACGAGATCCACGACTGTCAACGGCACTTGAATCCGAACCCCCTGGCGGCAGGGGCTTCCCGAGTTGAGACTTCGCGTTGCAGGCAGGCAGCCAGGAACTCCTCATAGGACCAGGACTCGGTGCGG
>CAIWTL010000113.1 GCA_903915555.1 uncultured Micrococcales bacterium
CCACGAAGGCCAGGGGCGCCGCGGCCGCGGCAGCAAGAAACCCCGTCGTCCACAGCAGTCGTGAAACCCGCATGCCTTCGCCTCCCTTGTCTCCACCAGAGTGCCACCGGCAGTGAGCCGGCGCGAGACAGGGACGACCAGGTTCCGGTCAATCGGTCAATGACCGCTGACCGGATGGATCGCGGCTCTCCGAGACCGTGCCCGGCAATCACGATGAGGACTCACCGCGGCTCGACCCATGCCGCCTACCCGAGAGGAGTCCGCGCATGCTGCCGAGGATCGCCATGGTCAGCACGTATCCGCCCACGCGCTGCGGTATCGCCACCTTCGCCCGATCTCTGAGCGATGCCATGGTCACAGCGGGTGCGGACGTCGACATCGTCGCGCTGGGCTCCGCGGGTGGCGATGGCGTCCGGCACGTGCATGACGACCAACACGACCTGCCCGCGACGGCGCAGGTCCTTAGCGAGTACCAGGTGGTGATCCTGCAGCACGAGTTCGGCATCTACTCAGGCCCGGACGGCGCGGATGCGCCCAGGATCCTCGCCGAGATCGATGCCCCCGTCATCACCGTGCTGCATACGGTGCCCCCGGAACCAACCGCAGGGCAGCGGCGCAACCTTCAGGCACTGCTCGATGGCTCGGACTCGATCGTCGTCATGTCGCATTCGGCCGACCGCGTCCTGAGCAGTTCCTACTCTGCGCGTCCGCGATCGGTACGCGTGATCCCGCACGGCGCGCCCGATATGGGCCAGGCCCGCTTACAGTCGATGGATGCGCAGCGCCCACGCCTGCTGACGTGGGGCCTTCTCAGCGAGAGCAAGGGCATCGAGTGGGGGATCCGGGCCATGGCCCTGCTGGCGGATGTGCACCCAAGCCCGGAGTACGTCGTCCTCGGCGCAACGCACCCGAAGGTGAAGGCCCACGAGGGGGAGCGCTACCGCGAGTCGCTCATCGATCTCGCCGCGAGCCTAGGTGTGAGCGATCGAGTGACCTTCCTGGACACTTACCTCACGACCGAACTGCTCACGGACGTCATCGGGACGGCCACCGCCTACCTACTCCCCTACGAATCCCGAGTGCAGATTTGTTCTGGCGTTCTCGTGGAAGCGGCGGTGGCCGGTGGTCCGGTGATCGCCACGAGGTTTCCGCACGCCGAGGAATTGCTCAGCAACGGCAGCGGCTTCCTCGTCGATCACGCAGACCCGCAGGCCATCGCAGACGCCTTCAGGCAGATCATCGACGACTCTGCCCAGGCGGCTCGCATGCGTTTGCTGTCCCGCGCGGTCAGCCAGGACTTCCTTTGGGACAACGTGGCCGATTCCTACCTCGCACTTGCCACCGAGCTCTGGAGGGGGCAGGCGCGGACGCACCGTCTGGCCGATCTCGTGGCGGCCGAATCCCCCGGACTCCTCCGTGCCATCTCCTGACGCGCTCGTGAACTTCCAACATCTCCTCTCGATCTCCGATGAGCGCGGAGTCTTCGAGCACTGTCTCGGCGGCGTGCCACGCGTCGAGCACGGATACTGCGTCGACGACGTATCCCGCGCGCTCATCGTCGTCGAACGTGTCGAGGACCAGACCGATGAACTCGACCGACTGGCCAGCACCTGCCTGGACTTCCTCATCGAGGCCCAAGATGACGAGGGCCGCGTCATCAACCGCTGCGATGTGCGCGGCACATGGTTCGGCGAAGCCAACACACGCGACCACTGGGGCCGCGCACTCTGGGCATGGGGCACGACAGCAGCACGAAGCCCTCATCCGGAGCGCGCTGTCCGCGCAACTACCGCCTTCATTCGTTCCGCGAAGCAGCGCAGCCCGTTCCTGCGGTCCATGGCCTTCGCGGCGCTCGGGGCCGGAGAGATCTTGCGCATCACGCCGGACTTCTCGCCTGCTGCGTCACTCCTCGAAGATGCCACGCGCATGATTCCTCCTGCGGGAAGCCAGAAGTGGCCGTGGCCCGAACGACGCCTGACCTACGCGAACGCCGTTCTGCCGCACGTGCTCATCCTCGGTGGCCAGTACTCCGGGGACGACGCCCTCCTTCGCCGGGGCCTCGACCTGCTCGAGTGGCTGCTCGCCCTGCAGCTCCGCGACGGGCACCTGTCCGTGACGCCGGCGGGCGGGTGGGCGCCCCCCGAGCCACTTCCCGGGTTCGACCAGCAACCGATTGAGGTGGCCACTCTCGTCGATGCATGCGTTGCCGCGTACGACGTCACGCATGACCCGGCATGGCTGTTGGCCGCACGCCAGGGAGCCCTGTGGTTCATCGGCGAGAACGACAACGGCATCTGGATGCACGATCCGCTGTCGGGCGGCGGCTTCGATGGCCTCACACACGACGGCTTCAATGGCAACCGCGGAGCAGAGTCGACTGTGGCCTTCCTGTCATCCATCCAGCAGGTACTCGCCTACCGCGGGGACCTGTGATGGCACTGCTGGAGCGCACGGATATCGAGCTCAGCGGCAATCCCCACCGGGTCCTGTGCCGCCTGTTCATCCCCGGCGAGGAGGAGCTCATCCGCGGTACGTCACGTGCCCGCCAGCTCGTCGACCGCGTGGTCGCGCTGTCCGACCAGCAGGTCGAGGATGCGCTCAAGGACACGATGCGGCGCTACTCGACGCGGCACCCCGACCTGGAACACCACCTGGAGACCCACTACGCGGCGGTGGCCGGCCTGGTGGATCACATGCTCGACCTAAGCCGGGACCGCCAGCGGCTGATCGGCGCGCTGCTGACCCAGGAGTACGCCTTCGAGTCAACGGCGTACTTCAATCCCTCGATCGTCCCGCACCCCGACCAGACCGGTGTGCCCCACGGCTACCTGCGCTACGTGATGAGCGTCCGCGCGGTCGGCGAAGGCCACATGTCGACGCTGATCTTCCGCACGGGCATGATCGGCCCCGATGCCACGATCATCGTCGATCCGGCGTCGGTCTTCGCCACCACGCGTGCCACCCGATACAGCGTGCTGCGCAATCGACTGGTGCTGCAGTCGGCGCTCGACGCGGGCATTGACACCGCAGACCTCGAATTCATCCTGGGCATGCTGCCCGACAAGTTCACCCCGGAGGAGCTCACGTCAAGCCTGGCCCAGCTCACCGTCTCCACCGGCCCCCTCCCTCACCACGAGCGCATCCACCACCACCTGCAGGAGCTGGCCAGGTCAAGCTACGAGGTGGACTTCCCCGAGGACACGTCTCTCAGCGAGCGCGTCCTGTGGCCCACTGCCAGCGATGAGCGGCGCGGCCTCGAGGATGCGCGTTTCGTGCAGTTTCAAGAATCCGATGGCACCGTGTCCTATCGGGCGACGTACACGGGATTCAACGGGACCGGAGTCGTCTCGCGCATGCTCGAGACGGATGACTTCCGTGCCTTCTCCTCCATGCCCCTGACGGGCAAGGCCGTCCTCAACAAAGGAGTGGCCTTCTTCCCCCGCAAGATCGACGGGCGCTACTGCGCCCTGTCGCGATGGGATCGTGAGTCGAACTCCATCGCGTACTCCGACGACGGGTACCACTGGAATGAGGGCGACACTTTTCATGTCGCCACCGACCCGTGGGAAATCATTCACGTGGGCAACTGCGGCTCGCCCATCGAGACCAGCGAGGGCTGGCTTGTGCTGACCCACGGGGCAGGGCCCATGCGGGAGTACTCGATCGGAGCGATGCTGCTCGACCGTGA
>CAIWTL010000114.1 GCA_903915555.1 uncultured Micrococcales bacterium
AGCGGTTCACCGACGGTCAGCGCGATGAGGGCCCCCCGTTCCATGTCCCTCTTGTGGCCCTTGGTCCACAACCGCTGGCCGCCGAAGGTGATCATGGGGACCACGGGGACACCGGCCCGGGCCGCCATTCGCACGGCTCCGGTCTTGAACTCCTTCAACTCGAAGGACTGACTGATCGTCGCCTCCGGGAACACGCCCACGACCTCACCGTCCCGGAGGGATCCGACTGCGCTGTCGAAGGCGTCGGAGCCCGCGGAACGGTCGACCGGGATGTGGTGCATCGACCGCATCAGCGGCCCCGAGATTCGGTGATCGAACGTCGACTTCTTCGCCATGAACCGGACGAGGCGGTGCGCGGGGCGGGCGGCGAACCCGCAGAAGATGAAGTCGAGGTAGGACACATGGTTGCTCGCCAGCACAGCTCCACCACGGCGGGGAAGATGCTCACCGCCCACCACATCGAACTTCAGGTTCAGCATGCGGAAGAAGACGTAGCCGCTGGCGATGATCGGCGGGTACGTGACATCGAGCATGGCGCCACGCTACCCAAACGGCGTGGGCCGGGCGTCCCCGAGCGGCAGACTGGCCGCCATGGGACCCGACTCGCAATTCGTGGCCGAGACCGACGGCTCCGCCCTGGACGTCGCCTTCCTCAGCCTCGGAATGGCTTTCCTCGCCTTCCTGCTGTGGTTGGTGTACCGCACCATGCAGCGACCCCGCCTACCCGTCAACCGTTCCGACGACCGGGCACCCAATGCGAACTGGGCCGGGGTTCTGCGCTACCTGGTCACCACTCCGGTCATGGTCCTGTTCTGGCTCCTCGTGTTCCTGTTCCTGCTGGCCACCGCGAGTGACAGTCGCAGCGGCGAGGAGATCATCATCGCCAGCACTGCGGTCATCGGCGGCGCCCGTCTGCTCGCCCACGTCAAGGAGGAGCTGGCCCACGAACTCGCCAAGACAGTTCCGATCGCGATCCTGGGTTTCATCATCATCGGAACGGGCTTCACCGATCTGACACGGACGAGCGACACGGTCGAAGAGATCGAGAGCCAGTTGCCGCTCCTGGACTCCTACTGGCTGGGACTCGTCCTGTTCGACATCGTCGTCACGGCCATCTGGTTCGCGGTGATCCGGTGGCGGTGGCTACGGGATCAGCGGCGGGTCGCCGAAGGTCGGCCCACGGAGGGGTTCTTCGGGCGGCTGGGAGGCCGGCTGCGAGACATCGGCTACGACGAAGGACAGCGGGTGGAGTGACCTGGTCACTCCACCCGCTGTCCTCGGATGCCTGGGATCTCAGCCCTTGGCGGGCGTCTTCTTCGCGACCTTGAAGGTCGTCACGGCGCGCCCCGGAGGGCAGCCGTTGCCCCCGGTGCGGATGACGACGCGGTACTTGCCGGGACGTCGCGGCCCCTGGTTGAGAGTCGCGTCAGCCACTCCGTTGCGATTGGCCTTGCTGGTCACACGCTTGTCGAACGATCGACCCGGCGCGTCGTAGATGAAGGTCACGGCGCACCCGGGCTTGATGTTCACCGCGCGGGCCTGGACCGCCTTGCCGGGCCGGAACACCGACTTCTTGACGAAGACCTCGGGCTTGTTACCCGGGGGGTACGCGAGGGCGGGAGCAGCGACGAGTCCCACCGTGAGGGGAACGGTGAGCACGGAGATGAGGATCTTTCCCCCGGAGACAGACTTCATGGACACACTCTAGCCACGGTCCACATCCTTGGGGAGACTTCCCACGGGGCGACGCGCTCTCGGAACGTCGCATGCGCCGCAAATCCGACATCGAACCGACTCACGAGGCACACAGTGACGACGCACTCACACTCTGTGGCACCGCCATCGCCTGGGGCCAGATGGTCGGCACGCCCTCTACCGCCGGCTCCCGGAAACGCACCACGAGTTCGGAGCTCTCACCGCGGGGGAGATCCAGATTCCAGCGCCACACGGGGTGGCGGCGCTCCCGGCCCTCGTTGACGAACTGGCGACGTCCGTCGATCTCGGCGGACACGTAGGTCGACGCGACGGGTCCGTACACGGTCGTCCACATCCGGGTCGCCCCGTCGCTGCTGGCCGGGTAGTACGCGTCGGCGTAGGCCTCCCCGACCCCACCGGCCGGGGCGTTGTTGGTGAGGGTGACACTCACCTCGGAAACCCGCCCGCAGGCCCCACCGGACCGGTAGGTGACGTCACTGGCGACGAACGCATCCAACTTGTTGCCGGCGCTGTTGTTCAGCGCCACCGTCACCCACGGCTCGCGGACGGTGGGCACCACGCCGGCCACCGAGTACGGCTCGATGCGTGCCTGAAGTGCCGGGTCCGCCGCCCAGATGCCCAGCCGCTGCCCGTCGACGAGCGGAGGCAGCGCGGCGGCGACCGCCGCCAGGTCGACGTCACCGTCCGTGACGCGCCCCACCAGTTGCTTCATGAACGCCACGACGGCCGCATCCTTGGCCGCGATGTCGTCACCGTACTGGGTGTAGATGTCGGCGTTGAAGTACTGCACGGCGTTGTCAGCGCTCACGCTCTCACCACCGACCGAGATCGGACCGGTCCCGGCGAGGAGGGCGGCCAC
>CAIWTL010000115.1 GCA_903915555.1 uncultured Micrococcales bacterium
AGGCGGGGGGACGTCGGATCTCCCATCGTCCTCGTACCGGCCGCTCCAGCCGATCCACAGCGCCTCGCGGTCACGCAGGACCGACTCCATGGCCGTGACGAGACCCCCAGGTGCGGGACGCCAGCCCGTCTCGTCGTCGTATTCGACGGGCAGTCGGTTGGCTACCACCACCAGGGCGCGCTCGCTGTCCTCGATCTCGGTGGAGTCCATGCCGCCACCCTATCCCTGCCGCCCCGCCCCATGCCGGGCCGAGGTGATGGATCACAGCAGGTGCGCAGCCGCGCGGCGCCCCGAGCGGTATGCACCACGCACCGTGGCGAAGTGGCGCCTGTCGGTCGCCTCGCCGGCCAGGACGAGGCGCCCGGAGACCGGTTCCGCGAGCCGGTCTCGCATGCCCGGCCCCGAGCCCAACGCGTAGTAGGAGTAGGAGCCGCGGCTGTAGGGGTCGAGGCTCCACCGGGTGACCTGCGCCGCCACGGGGGTCGGTATCGCCACGGGCAGCGCGCGGCCGAGCGTGGCCAGCGCCCCGGCCACGATCTCGGAGTCGCTGCGTGACTCCCACCGTGCCGCTCCGTCGGCCGCGGCGAACGCCATGAGGACCGGGCGGCCGGACACCCGCGACAGATCCACCCACTCCGTCCAGTCCCGGGCAGGCTCCGGGAGCAGTTCGATCCAGTCGGTCCGGCTGGGCCAGAAACGTTCCGCGAACCTGATCACACACTTGTCGAGAACGCCCATGCCGAGTCCGGACACGGCCTCCTTCACCCGGCGGGGAAGCGCGGGCACGATCTCCACACTCCCCTCCTTCAGGACCCCCAACGGGACGGTGAGGATGACATGGCGGGCACGGAACGTGCCGCGATCCGTCGTGACGACGGCACCCGTCCCCCCGTGGTCCACGCGGCGCACCACATGGGAGGTCCGCACATCCGTACCCCGGGCCAGGTACTGAGGGATGGCCTCGTACCCGTCGGGCAGCAGCAGGTCGGGCCCCCGCAGTCCGGCGCCGGCATCGAACCACCATGTCGACGTGTCCCGCAGTGGGCCGCCGTACTCCATCTCGATCTCACCGGACAGCACCGACATCGCCAGCGTGCGATCGCGTGGCGACAGGGTGCTCCATCCCAGCCCGTCGGCGACGGTGCGCCACACCGAGCGGTCGCGGCCCGCGCGCTGTCCCCTGCGCAGGAGCGCGTGGACCCGACGCCGCATGGCGTCCAGGCCTTCCTCGGGGTCCTGCGCACCACTGCCGTAGAGGGTGTAACTGCTGTACCTGGTCACGGCAGTCGGGGCCCCGGCCTCGCGTGCGATCCGGGTCAGCGGATTGCCCCTGCTCCCGTGGATCCAGGACGCCCCCAGATCCACCGGGACGTCCGCCCAGCGCCGACTGGTGTGCACCCGGCCCCCGATGCGGTCGCGCGCCTCGAGCACGATGACCCGTCGACCGGCGCGGCGCAGATCCCGGGCGGCGGTGAGACCGCTGACACCGGCTCCCACGACGATGACGTCGGCCACACCCCGATCCGCCTGGGCCCGCGGGACCACCGTGCAGGCGGACGTGAGTGCGGCGGTCACCAGGAAGGACCGCCTGCTGGTACTCATGCCTGCCACATCTCGATGAGACCGAACACCCCGTCGGCAGTCAACTGGACCGCGATCGCCGCGAGCAGGACGCCTGCGATGCGGCTGATGATCGTCACCCCGGCCGGCCGGATGACATGGATGATGGCCGTCGCGTACCGAAGGACGAGATAGATGACGATGTGGATGGACACGATGGCGGCCGCGATGGCGACCAGCTGCGGCGGTCCGGTGGAGTCGCGCACGAAGAGGATGACGGCGACGATGGCGCCCGGTCCGGCGAGCAAGGGGGTCCCGAGGGGGACGAAGGCGATGTTCGCATCGTCCTCCGCGGCGGATCCCCCCACATCTCCGTGCAGCAGGAGCTGCAGGGCGACGACGAGCAGCAGCAGACCGCCGGCCACCCGCAGGGCGGGCAACGAGATGTGCAGGTACTCCAGGATCCGGTCCCCGAAGAGGGCGAAGCCGGTGATGACCACCAGGGACGTGAGCGCAGCCTGCAGGGCCAGCCTCCTGACCTCGGCGGGCGAGCGCCGGCCCACGAGGGCCAGGAAGATCGGGATGATCCCGATCGGGTCCATGATCACGAAGAGCGTCACGACCACCGAGCCGTAGAAGGCGATGTCCATCACGGCCCCGTGACCAGGCGCGGAGTCAGCGCCCCCGACGGCAGATCGGCCACATCGGTGTCCCTCAGGTCGACCAGCACCAACCGCTCGTCGATCACCGGCCACGCGGTGTCCGGCCACGTCACCAGCCACAGCCAGCAGCCGGCCGCCTCTCCGACGAACGCCGCCCGCGCCGGGGCTTCGAGATGCCACAGCGGTGTCGGCCAGCCGGCGACCCGGGCCTTCGTCGTCGCGGGCTGCGTCGTGAGATCGGGGTCGGGCTCGGACACCCCGGCCCACCGGGCCCCCAGCCCGGTCCCCGGACGCTCGGCGACGATGACGGCGTCGGACGGCCCGGAGGTCAGCCCGTGGCCGGTGAACGCCATGGTGACGGCAGCCACGGGCTGACGGCCGCCACCGGTGATCTGGACCCCCGCGAAGAGCCAGGAGGGCGGAAGCGGCCACGGCAGCCAGAAGGGGACGTCGGAGTCGGCGGCCAACCGGGTCAGGGCATCCGCGGCCGGCAGCAGCGGTTCGTGGACAGGGGGAACGGGACCATGCCGAGGACATTCGTGGTGCTCATGCATCGGGGTCGGGGGCAGCGTCGCGGCGCCGCAGCGGGGACAGGTGGATTCACGACTCATCCGGCGACCCGGGTGTCGGCTCGGGTGGCCACGTGGGAGCCAGCCCCAGGATCTGCCGGGCCTGCGTCATGACCTCGGCGTCGCACAGGACGTCGTACCGGGTCGCCTGCAGCGCCTGACGCGACACGAAGTCGCGCCGACCGCCGGTGAAGGCGTAGGAGACCAGCCCGAAGACGATGCCGAACGCCGCCCCGAACAGCAGGCCCAGTGCCATCAACTGGAGGGCCGAGGAGTCCGCGCTGCCGAAGAAGCTGACGAAGAGTCCGATGAGCACCCCGAACCACGCGAAGGTGGCCAGCCCGGACAGCGCGGCGCGGCCCCAGGACATCCGGCCCAGGACGGACTCCACGAGACGCAGATCCACGCCGACGATCGCGAGATGCTGCACGGGGAAACGGTTGTCACTGAGGGTGTCGACCGCCGCCTGCGCATCGACGTACTTGTCGTACGACGCCAGGACGGGCCTGGCGAGGACATCCGAACTGTCCGGTCCACGCAACGCCATGACCCCACCGTAGCCGCCGCGCCCCGGCAGCGGGCGATGCCGTCAGCCGCGCAGCTTGTACTCCTCCAGGAGCCGCCGGCCGATGATCATGCGCTGGATGTCCGCGGTGCCCTCGCCGATCATCAGCATGGGGGCCTCCCGGTACAACCGTTCGATCTCGTACTCCTTGGAGTAGCCGTAGCCGCCGTGGATCCGGAAGGAGTCCTCGACGACCTCCTTGCAGTACTCGCTGGCGAGGTACTTCGCCATGCCTGCCTCGAGGTCGTTGCGCTCACCGGAGTCCTTCTTGCGGGCCGCGCGGACCATCATGAGGTGCGCAGCCTCCACCTTCGTCGCCATCTCCGCGAGGCGGAACTGCACGGCCTGGTGCTGGGCGATCGGTTTACCGAAGGTCTCGCGCAACTGCGAGTACTCGGCACCCAACTCGAAAGCACGCAGCGCGACGCCGCAGGCGCGGGCGGCGACATTCACGCGGCCGACCTCGACGCCGTCCATCATCTGGTAGAAGCCCTTGCCGGTCTCGCCACCCAGCACGGTGTCGGCGGGCAGCCGCAGATCGGTCATG
>CAIWTL010000116.1 GCA_903915555.1 uncultured Micrococcales bacterium
CATCCTTTCTCTTCACCACGGTGAAGGCACTGTCCGGCGCCGTTCCGCCTTCGGACAGGCCGAGGTAGTCGCCGTTGGGGTCGATGTTGCCGTCGAGCACCATGGCCCGCACCCGCTGGGGGTAGTGCAGCGCATAGACGTATCCGATGCGGGTCCCGTAACTCATCCCCCAGTAGGTGATCGTCTTCTCGCCCAGGGCTCGGCGGATCCGGTCCATGTCGTGGGCCACATTGACCGTACCCATGTGCGGGACGACCCGCGGATTGCGCTTCTGGCACGCTGCGTTCGCTGTGCGAAGCTGCCGCCACCCGGCGTCGCGGGCCTTTGCCCAGTCGACGGGACCGGAGTCCGGTCGCGGGAGCCAGGGCTGAGCACAGCCTCGCAGGGCGGGCTTCGACTGCCCGACCCCACGGGGATCCCACGACACGATGTCGAAGGACCTGCGGATCTTCGGGCCGAGTTCATCGGCGACCCCGGCCACCATCCCGACACCGGTCCCACCGGGCCCGCCGGGGTTGAACAGCAAGGTCCCCTTCTTCTGACCGGTGGCGGGCATCTTGGCGACTCGGAGCCGGAAGGTGGCGCCGTGAGGTCGGTCGTAGTCCCGCGGCACGGTCACCCAGGTGCACTGCGCCCCATCACACGGGCGCCAGGCGGCTGCGCCCCCGGTGTCCTGGGCGGGTAACGCCAAACCGGCGGCGAGGACAGCTGCTTCGATCATGAGGGCAACCTACTCCCGAGTTCGGATTCAGCGGGTGACGGCCGAGACATCGACACCATGGGCCACATCCGCGGACAGGGCCTGTGGGCGCTCGGCCTGGGGGGCGTCGCTACCGTGGGGACAGGTGCCGGCACCACCGCGAGGGAGGGGAATTCCATGCTGATCCATGTGCTGACCGCGGCCCCGACCCCGACGAGCGAGGGGGCCGCGATCGCCGAACTCATCGCCGCACTGGTGGTGTTGATCCTCTTGATGGCCCTGCTCGTCTTCGACCTGAAGTACATCCGGGACAGTCGCCGCCTCGCCAAGACGCTCGATCTGCCCAAGGGGCAGTGGCTCAGGCCGGTGAAGACACTGCTCTTCGATCCGACCGTCGAACTGCTGGCCATCGGCGTCCTGCTCGGCACCGACCTGGTCCAGAACTGGGAGCATCTGGTGGCGGGCGCGCTCGGGGCGGCTCTCGGCGTGGCTGGCGGGCACTACCGCTACCGCATCCAGTACGTCCGAGCCCTGCCGGAGTACCGGGCCATCGTCTTCGTGCGCAGCCGCGCGGAATACGTGGCGCTCACCATTCTTCTCCTGGCCAGCCTTGCGTCCGATCAGGATGAGATCCCCGTGGTGGGCCCGTTGACCCTGCTCATCACGTTCCTACTCGGCCTCGTACTCTTCGAGTCGATCGGCCGCGCCTGGTTCTCGTACCGCCGCTATCGGATGGACACGAGCGACGCGTGACGACGCCCAGAGCGTCTCAGCCGGTTCCCCCCCGTCACCACCCGCGTCACCCTAGGAGGACCGGGTGGCCGGACCGGAGTCGTGAGTCGGCCCGGTGGGCTGGTGTGCACGCTGCCTGAACGGGTACACCACGGCGATCACCGCCAGCGCGACGGCCACTCCCAGCAGAGTGAAGCCCAATCGGGTCACGTCGGTCTGGATGATCGATGACCCCACGCCTTCCAGGAGCACGATGGCGGGCGTCAGGAACGTGACGAACTGCCAGTACGGCGCTCCGGGCCGCATGACCAGGACCATCGCGATGGTCATGAAGACCACGGCGAGCAGCACGACGACTGCGGTCCAGGGGATGACCAGAGCGACGATCATGGCGATGAAGAAGCCGGCCACAGTCCCGAGTGCGCGGTGGAGCGTCTTGGTGAGGGTGTCTGCGAAGCCGGGCTGCAGGATGACCACGATCGTCAGCAGGAACCACGATCCACCGTGCTGCAACTGCAGGAATGACACGAACCATGTCGCGGTACCGAGGACGATCGCCACTGTCCACGCGAAGTACTGGGCCTGGCGGGCGGGCACGGGTTTCAGGGGGGGCTTGGGCGTGCTCTTCCCCATCAACTGCCCCACCAGGAGACCCCACAGCGCGGCGAGCAGACCGACCAGACCCGTGAGTGCGGCGTTCTGCCACACCCCGGCGTCACTCAGGATCGGGGTCGGTTGCGCGACGGTGAAGGCCAGGATCACCATCCCGGTGACGAGGCGTCCCGAGACTCCCCACCGTGCGGTCGACCCGTAGACAGCGGCGGCGGTGCCCACGACAGCGCCGGCGAGCCAGGGGTTGGCGGCGAAGCCGTAGCCCAGGGTGAGGAATATGCCCATGCCCACCGCCAACAGAAGACCCAGGGTGCGGCCGACGAACATCCCGACCATCCAGCCGCCGAGCGCAGCCAGGATCCACGTGTTGAGCACCGCGGCGTACCCGAGGGCGGCCAGGACGATGCCGGGGCCCATCACGCCGAGGATGACGCCCACCAGCATCCCGATCACCTTTTTGGCCGCGCCGCCCGAGGTCGGGGCCGCTGCCGAGGCGCCGGAGGAATCAGGCGTACTGGCAGGAGTGCTCACGATGTGGTCTCCGGTTCTGTGGGCTGCCTGCACCTTAGCCCGGATCCACCGGCCCCCGGCGTTGCGAACGGCACTTTGCCGACCCACCACGTCCTACTGCGCGGTCGGCCCTACTGCGCGGTCGGCCCTACTGCGCGGTCGGCCCTACTGCGCGGTGGGCATGGCGGTGGTCGGAGCCGTGTCAGCGGGCATGTGCGGCTTCCCACGGAAGCAGCCGATGGAGTAGGGGTACTCGTTGTTGAGGACGTAGTGGTAGATCCGCTGCATCTTGCCGTTGAACCTGACCCGGCCCACTCTGCCGTGACACTCGTCGAGTTGCGCATTGGTGATGACCTTGCCGTTCGCACCGCGCGGACCATAGACCCCGAAACCGTCCATGGCGTACCCGAGGAGCGGTGACCGCTTGCCGGGCTTGCCCTGCTTCATGCACTTCCAGGAGTAGCCGTGATAGTGGTACTCCGTGTTGTACGGGTGGCCGAAACAGCGGTCGGTGGGAAGCGCCGCATTGGGGTCGTAGATGTTCAGGAGCGAGTCGGGAGCTGCCTCGATATGCCAGACCGCACCCGTGAGCGCCACGCCGGTCAAGAGGTCCGGGATGCAGTGGGGCTGTGCCGACATCTTGGGGCGGCGCGGCAGGTCGACCCGCAGACGATACGGCGCGACCGGGATCTCCGCGGCATTGGCGTAACCCTCGGCGGGGAGGGCCTCGTAATACTTGTAGGCAGCCGATCTCCGGGGAATCGGGAACGTTCCGATCCGATGATCCGGGATTCCGTTGCCCGTGAGTCGCCGAGTGGTCGGCGTGGTCGTGGACTGCATGATCGTGAAGGCGCTCTTCATCCTCACGGCTCCCGGCACCGTGGGGATCTTCGAGAGAACGACCTTGTTGTCGTTGTCCTGCACCCAAGGGGTCTCAGCAAGGGTGATCTGGGTCGCCGGGATGCCGTACACCGGGCACGGCCAGATCGTGCCCTTGGCCGGCGCGTCGATCGGGGTTCCCGTTGGTGCGGTCCGCAGGAAGGGGGGCGCGCCGCTGCCATCCCAGCAGGCGTTCGCTGACGTCGAGCCGAGCACGACCAAGGCGGTCAGGCCGGCCACCAGGGTCAACGACCGCGCCGCCCACCTACCGCGTCGGAAACTCCGGTTCGGCATCATGTGGACCCCCCTCTCATGGTGAGTACCTGCCGCGTCTCGACTCTACAGACGAAGAGACGGCTGTCGCCCACGGAGCCCCGAACACTCAGACTCGGAGCCGTCCCAGTTGCAGTCCTAGCTGCAACCGGTCGCGGGCACTATCGATGCCGACGCGACGCTCAGAATTCGATGGTCGAGATGTAGTTCTGGCAGTCCAGGTTCGAGTTCTGCTGAACCGTGACTCGCATGGTGTATGACGAGGTGTTGGGGTTCGTCATGCTCACGTGCGTGCTGTTGGCGGGCGGATCGGGGCAGTAGCTGCCGGCTGGGGGCACCTTCGCGTTGTACGCGTCGAAGCCCCACGAGGCCATCCAACCCTCATCGCGGTAGTCGGCTGTGGTCTTGCACCCGCGCACCATGGCGGCCGAGGCCAACGGTTGCCAGGTGCCGGCGCTAGTGACGTCGACCAGGCTGGTGCCCCAGTTGTAGGTCCCGCCGACTGCGCAGGCGGTCACGACGGTGGGATTGCTCGATACGCCCCCCTGCGAGTAGACCCACAGATTCTTGCCCGGGGCGAGCAGACACTGCTGTAGCGCTGGGCCGCTGGATCTTCCGCTCGGGCCATAGATCATGGCTCGGCACGGGCTGAGGGCGGCATCGTCGATGAACAGTCGAGCATGGGCATACCGGCCCGCCTTCACGTCGTGGCTGTGGGCGTACCCAGCCTCCCGCTGGGAGGGGGATTCGGTCAGCCGGAAGGACACGCGCTTCTTGGTGGTGCGCGGCTTCGTCAGCTCCACGACATGGGTGCGATCACCCGCGGCCTCCCGGACGATCAGGGCCGCGTTGGGCGGATCCTTGACGAATCCGCTCGGGCCCCAGAGCGCGGCGAGATCCCGCAGGGAGATCGACCCCGCCTCGCGCTCCGGACGATCGGTGAACCACGTCACCCGTGTGCCCGCCGGCATGAACAGCCGGTGCCCTGTGCCCTCCTTGACCACCCTGCTGCTGCCAGCATCCAGTGAATAGAGGATCCCCGGCGTCTTCGACGTGGCCACGGGCGCCGCCTGCGGCGCAACGGCTGGGGTCCCCAGCGCCGGGGCGGTTGACGCGAACACGGCTGGCACCGCAAGAGCACCGGCCGCGACAGTAATCAAAGCAGTACAGTCATAATCCTACGTGACTCCGGTGAAGAAGGATGTGGCGTCCCAGTCGCCGATACGCGCGAGGAGTTCGTCTCGCACAGGAGACGAGAACGGCAAGGGGGCTCGTCTTCGTCTGGCTCATCGGCGCCAAGACCTAGCGCCTCATAACTGCGGTGCCTCGTAACCGAGGGCCCGGTCCACGTTGGACCGGGCCCTCGGTTGTCTTGCTGGTTGGTGATCAGGTGCAAGAACGTGTCACACGACTTTCAGATCGATGTCACTTCGCTTGCACTTCCGTGTCACTACGCCTGCATTTCGGTGTCGTTGTGCATTCAGGCCAGGAACCCAGG
>CAIWTL010000117.1 GCA_903915555.1 uncultured Micrococcales bacterium
CTTCATCGGGTCCTTGGTCGATCGGCTCACCATCCCGTTCATGGGGGCGCTGGCCACATCCAAGTCGGCAGTGGCCGCGCTGGCGGACACATGGCGCCAGGAGTTGGCACCGTGGGGCATCCACGTGACACTCGTGGAACCCGGTTTCATCAGTACGGGAGCGGACCGCACGACCAAGGAGATGATCGACAGCGTGATCGCCGGGATGACGCCGGCCGAGCAGGAGCTCTACGGCGAGGCGTTCCGGGAGATGACCGAACGGGGATACAAGACACAGACCTCGGGCAGTTCCCCCGAGGGAGTGGCCGCCGTCATCGTCGACGCGCTCGCCGACGAACACCCGAAGGACCACGTGCTCACCGGCTCCAAGGCCCACCTGGGCGCCATGGTGGCCCGCCTCCCCCAGTCGGTGCAGGATCACCTCAAGCGGGAGATGTTCGGACTCCCCGACCCCGGCTCCCGCTGAGAGCGCTCAGGTGACCTGGAGCGCCCACCCCGCCATCGGTCCGCCACCGGCCACGGCACGCTTGCCCAGGGCGGCGACGAACGACTCCCGGCCGCGCCGGGTGCGCCGATGCTGGGTGAACGTCACCGATGTGCCGTCCCCGGCGACCAGGACGATGGTGGCCAGATCTGCTGACACGGTGATCGCCGCGAGAGCCGGGTACGCGACCGACGTCAGGCGGACGCGGCTGTTCCGGTCGGCCATGACGATCACGCCGCCCTCCTCGACCCACAATCTCCCCGAACGGCCGGTGAGCCCGTAGGGTCCCTCGATGATGGTCACCCGGCCGAGGTGGCGCGGGGGAAGCGCGTCGTCGCCGAACTCGGCGGCCTCGTAGGGCGTGAGGGTGTCTGCCGTGGGCCAGTTGCGGCGGATGAACGCCACGATGAAGGGCGCGCTCAGTACGAGGAAGATCGCAGCGCCGATGAGCGCCTGGGCGGGGTCCGTCGGTGACTGCTCCGCCGCCGCGTCCCCGGCGAGGGACACGAAGAGCAGGACGGTGCCGTTGTTGGCGGCGTGCATCGCGATGGGCACCCACAGCGAGCGGGTGCGGATGTACATGAGTGCCATCACCACACCGAACATCCCCGCCCCGACGGGGTCCACGTGGAGAACGCCGAAGACCACCGCCTGAACGACGATCGCGACGCCCAGTCGCCACTTGACCGACCACCGTTCGAGCAACATGCCGCGGAAGACGAGCTCCTCGACCAGTGGCGGCAGGACCACCAGCGAGACGAACAGGAGGGGCAGGCCCGCGCCCGTATCGACCCCGGCACCGTCGGCATAACCGGGCAGCAGGAGTCCGGTGATGTTGGCCGCCCCGATCGAGAAGAGGAACAGCACGACGGTCATGCCGGCGACCACCCACCAGTACCGGCCGATCCGTGGCCTGCGGAAGAACACCCCCAACCGGATCCGGTGGCGCCACGCCTGCCACAGGGTCCACAGGACGAGGGGAACGTAGAGCAGGACGGCGAAGAGCGCGTCCGGCGCGACGGCGTCGCCGGCGACCGCTCGGAGGACCGCCGCCACGACGACGAGAGCCACGAGAGCCCCCACCGCCACGAGCGGCAGCCACCTGACCCGAACTGCGGCGAAGGCGTCGCTCGGGACCAGTCCGCTCACGGCACGACAGGACGGTCGGCGGGAAGCAGGAGCCGGGCAGCCTCGCTCGCTCCCAACGAGCCCTCGGCCACTCGGGCGGCGAGGGCGGACAGTTCCGCCTCGCGGTCGCGGATACCCCGCTGGACAACCTCCAGGACGAGGGCCGTGATCTCGGCGGCCGCGCGCTCGGTCCGTCGGATGCGGGCGCTGCCGGAGTTGGCGGCCCAGTCCTGATGCGCGTCGAGAAGATCGACCAGGTCAGCGACCCCTTCGCCCTGCGTCGCCACGACCGGGACCACGGGAGGACGCCACTGGCCGGCGGTGAGCGGCTTGGCTGCGATCATGGCACCCAGTTCGCGCTTCGTGAGGTTCGCGCCCGGCCGATCCGACTTGTTGACGGCGAAGACATCGCCGATCTCCAGCAGACCCGCTTTCGTCGCCTGGATCCGGTCACCCATCCCGGGCGCCTGGAGGATCAGCACCGTGTCGGCGTAGCGGACGATGTCGACCTCACTCTGGCCGACCCCGACGGTCTCCACGACGATGATGTCGAACCCCAGCCCCGAGAGCAGTCCGACAGCGGCCGGGGTGGCAGCAGCGAGCCCCCCGAGCTGGCCCCGTGCGGCCATCGACCGGATGTACACCCCCGGATCGGTCGAATGGACCTCCATCCGGACCCGGTCACCCAGCAGGGCACCGCCGGTGAACGGGGAGGAGGGGTCCACCGCCACGACGGCGACCGTACGGCCCCGGGAGCGCCACTCCTCGATGAGTGCGGCCGTGGTGGTGGATTTGCCGACACCGGGAGCGCCGGTGATACCGATGACGTGGGCCCGACCCGGTGGCACGAGCCGACCGATCTCCTCGGCGACCGCGGAGCGTTCCTCGACCGCGGAGATCAGCCGGCTGAGTGCCAACCTGTCCCCGGCACGAGCACGCGCGACCGCTTCGGTGGGGTCGAGCGTGCGCATGACCGTCAGGCAGAGGGCACGCGGACGATCAGGGCGTCGCCCTGGCCGCCGCCACCGCACAGGGCCGCGGCACCGACGCCGCCGCCGCGACGCTTCAGCTCGTTGGCGAGGTGCAGGACGATGCGGGCGCCGGACATGCCGACGGGGTGACCCATCGCGATGGCGCCACCGTTGACGTTGACCGTGTCGGGATCGACGCCGAGCTTCTCGGTGGACACCAGTCCCACGGCGGCGAAGGCCTCGTTGAGTTCGAACAGATCGATGTCGGCGGGTGTGATGCCTTCGCGCTCGCACGCCTTCAGGATCGCGTTCGCCGGCTGCTCCTGCAGTGATGTGTCGGGGCCGGCGACCCACGCGTGGGCCCCGATCTCGGCGACCCAGTCGAGGCCGAGTTCCTCCGCCTTCGCCTTGCTCATGACCACGACCGCAGCGGCCCCGTCGGAGATCTGAGAGGAGGATCCGGCCGTGATGGTCCCCTCCTTCGCGAAGGCGGGACGCAACTTGGCGAGGGTCTCGGTGGTGGTGTCGGCGCGGACACCTTCGTCGACCTCGAAGACCACGGGGTCACCCTTGCGCTGCGGGATCTCGACCTTCACGATCTCGTCGTCGAAGACACCGTTCTTCTGCGCCTCGGCGGCCAACTGGTGGCTGCGGGCGGCGAAGGCATCCTGCTGCTCGCGGGTGAGGTCGTACTTGCTGTTGTAGCCCTCGGTCGAGACACCCATGGCGATCTGGTCGAAGGCGTCGGTGAGTGCGTCGTAGGACGTCGAGTCGATCAGGCTGACGTCGCCGTACTTGAAGCCGGACCGCGACTTCGGCAGCATGTGCGGACCCTGGGTCATGGACTCCATGCCCCCCGCCACGACGACGTCGTACTCCCCGGCACGGATGAGCTGGTCGGCCAGGGCGATCGCGTTGATGCCCGAGAGGCAGACCTTGTTGATCGTGATCGACGGGACGTCCATCGGGATGCCGGCCTTGACGGC
>CAIWTL010000118.1 GCA_903915555.1 uncultured Micrococcales bacterium
CGTCACCGGCAATCGCGTGCACATGGTCCCGCCGTGCAACGTCAGCGAGACCGAGGCCAAGGAGGGCATTGCCCTGCTCGACGAGGCGCTGTCGACGATCGACCACTACGCCCAGGTCTGACGACCAGGACCGCATCGGCGATGAGGGGTCTGACCCGCCGGGAGGCCCTGGCGGCCGCGCTCGGCGGTGTCGCGATCCTGGGTGGCGTTGGCACGTCGAGGGTCGCGCTGGCAGGAGACGCACGTGACACCCTCCCGCGCATTCCGGTTATCCGCAGTCGCAACGGCGTCTTGCAGGCGACACTGACCGCGACCACGGAGCCCGCCCGCATCATGGGAGTCGAGACCGAGGGTCTCTACACGTACAACGGCCGGTTCGTGGGCCCCTGCCTGATGGCCAGCCCGGGAGATCGTGTCTCGATCAGAGTCCTCAACCGCACTCCCATTGATCTCAATACTCATCTGCACGGGTTCCACGTCAACCCCAGGGGAGATGGCGACAACGTCTTCCTGTCGGTGCCCCCGGGCGAGGAGCTCACGACGAGGGTGACGCTCCCGCGCGATCACGATAGCGGACTGGACTGGTATCACCCCCATGTGCACGGGGTGACAAACGAGTCCGTCTTCAAGGGATTGGCTGGCCCCTTCATCGTGCGAGGCGGGGCCGAGAGCCTTCCGCAGGTGAAGGGCCTCGTGCAGCGCCTTCTGGTGGTGAAGGCACATCAATTCGTCCCCGATGTCACGCCGCCGACGATGGTCCCGGTGACGCAGGCCAACTCGGCGAACTTCACCTTCACCGTCAACACCTCGCTGAGCCCCAACCTGGTGATGCGCCCTGGGGAAACTCAACTGTGGGCCATCGCCAATATGACCCCGGGGGCGTTCTTGCGCCTCTCGCTGGCGGGCCATCGATTCATGGTCCTCGCCGAGGATGGCTGCCTGGGCTACTACCCGTGGGTCTCCGACGTGCTCGACATCCCGCCCGGCAAGCGTTTCGAGGTGCTGGTCACGGCACCGGCGGAACCGACCACCTTGACTCTGTCCACCCTGGGGTTCCTCAACGGGACCGTCGTGTCGCCCGCGCAGGACCTTGCCACCGTCGAAGTCGTCGGTCCCTCTGCTGACCCGGTTCGCGCGCCGAAGCGCATGGCCACGCAGCCGGGCTGGGTCGCGCAAACTCCCGCCCGTCGACGCGTCTTCACCCTGTCGCGCGACAACCTCCCCACGGGCCCCGTTTTCTACATCAACGGTGAGGCCTACGGGCACGAGAGCCTGCATGACGTCTTCGACGTGCCCTTGGGCACCGTCGAGGAATGGGTCGTGCGCAATGACCCGCGCCTCGCGTCGGGCGGGGTAAGCATGGAGACCCACCCCTTCCATATCCATGTCAATGATCACGTCGTTGTCGGACGCGGCATGTGGGATCCCGCGACAGGCAAGACCACGAGCTATCAGCCGCTCCTACCCTTCGGGCCCAAAGACAGTGAGGTAGTCGCGCCCAACGAGTACGTCGTCTTGAAGATGCTGTTTGCGCGGTTCCGGGGCAAGACCGTCTTCCACTGTCACATCCTCTTCCACGAAGACAAGGGGATGATGGGGGCTTTTCGCATTGTCGACCGACCGGTCGATGACAGCGACGGCGAGCACTCCGGTCACTAGGGCGCGCAGCGCTCGGCTCACGCGTGGGCGTTAGGTCGAGGTCCCCGGCGTTCGCTGAGCAACGGGAGGGGAAAGTGCGCCCGGAGGGAATCGAACCCCCAACCGACCGGGTAGAAACCGGTTGCTCTATCCGTTGAGCTACGGGCGCCGCGGTCATTGTGGCAGCAGTGGGACGCGACCCTGCTAGACATAGCCCGTGACCGACCCCCGCTACCGGTCTCTGCCCGAGCGCCGTACGGCGATCCCGCTGGCGTGTGCCGGGGCCGTCCTCCTGGTGACCGGGCTTGTGCTGACCTGGGTCGTGATCACTGGCGAGGTCACGATGAATGCCCGGGACCTAGTCATCAACACCTGGATCCGCGACCTCGCCGTCCGATGGCCTTTCCTCGACGGCATGGGCAACTTCTTCTCATGGTTCGCCGACAGCGACCGCAACTTCTTCACGATCCCCATCGTCATCGTCACGCTGCTGATCTTCCGCCAGTGGCGCTGGGC
>CAIWTL010000119.1 GCA_903915555.1 uncultured Micrococcales bacterium
AGGTTCTGGATGTTGATCTCGACGAGCCGGTAGAAGCGGGACTCCGAGTTGCCGTACTCCTCCAGATAGATGGCCGCCAGGATGCCGATGGGCAGAGCGATGACTGCGGTCGTGACGATCACCCAGATCGAGCCGGTGATGGCCGACTGGGCACCCGCGATCTCGGGCAGTCTGATCGACGGCATATTGGTGAACAGCTGCAGATTGAAGCGCGGTGCACCCTGCACGAAGATGAAGGCCAGCAGTGCCGCGAGGGTGACGAGTGCGACGGCGAGGGCCAAGAGAAGGACCCATCGGAAGCTCTTCTCCGGCACGTCACTGCGCTGCGAGACGAGTGACCCGGACTCGATCTCCAAGGGGGCGATGTCGTCGAGGGTGCGGCTCATTCGTAGACCTCCCGGTACTTGCGGACCAGGCGGATACTGAACATGTTCATGATGAAGGTCATGACGAACAGCAGCGCGCCGACAGCGAAGATCGTCTGGTAGCCGATGGACCCGGTGGCCTGGTCACCGGCGCCGGCGGCGGCGATGAACGAGGTCATGGTCTGCATTCCCTCGAGCACGTTGAGGCTGAGGTTGGGCTGCAGCCCGGCGGCGACCGCGACGATCATGGTCTCGCCGATGGCCCGCGAGATGGCGAGCACGAAGGCGGCGACGATACCGGACAGGGCCGCGGGGACGACAACCTTCAGCGCCACCTGACGCTTGGTCGACCCGAGGGCGAAGCCGCCTTCGCGCAGACCTCTCGGCACGGCGGCCATGGCGTCCTCGGACAGCGACGCGACCGTGGGGATGATCATGACGCCCATGACGAGCCCGGCGGACAGGGCATTGAAGACCTGGATGCTCGGGAAGATCGGCTTCAGCACCACCTGTGTGACGAATTCGAGGGCGAAGAAGCCGAATATGACGGTCGGCACGCCCGCGAGGATCTCCAGGATGGGCTTGATCGTGGCGCGGGTCTTGGGCTTGGCGTACTCGGACAGGTAGATGGCCGACAGAAGGCCGAGGGGTAGTGCCACCAGGCACGCGATGCCCGTGATGACGAGCGTCCCGGCAACGAGGGGAAGCACCCCGAACTCGGGGTCGGCGAAGAGGGGGGACCACTGCGTGCCGAACAGGAAGTCTGTGATCGGGACGTTGCTGAAGAACTCGATCGTGGGGACCAACAGCGACCAGATGATCCCCACCGTGGTCAGGATCGACACGGCGGCCGCGGCCATGAGCAGTCCGCCGATGACCTTCTCGCCGTAGCGGGGCGAGGACTGCCGGAAGGACGGCGGGGGGTTCCCGCCGTCCTTCCGGGTCGCTACCGATGACGCCGACACGTCAGCTCGACGAGGGCGCGGGCTGTCCTGCCTCCGAGAGCGCCTTGCTGAACGCGCTCTCAAGTTCGGACTTCTGCTGGTCGTTGAGCGGGATGAACTTCGCCTGCTCGGCGATCGACGCGTCGTTCTGCACGTAGTACGTGAGGAAGGCCGCGAAGGCAGCGTTGGAGCCCAGCGCCTCGATGGACGGGTACACGAACAACGGCCGTCCCAGCGGGGTGTAGGTCTTGTCCTGCACCGACTCCGGCGACGGCGTGACGCAGCCCTTGCCGCTGTCGATCTGGACGGCGTTCACCTTGTCGGTGTTCTCCTCGTAGTAGGTGTAGCCGAAGTAGCCCATGCCGCCCTTGGAGCCGGAAACACCCTGCACCACGACGTTGTCGTCCTCACTCGGCGTGAAGTCCGTGCGACTCGCGCCCTCTTCACCGTTGATCGCATCGGTGAAGTAGTCGAAGGTGCCCGAGTCGGTACCCGGGCCGAAGAGGACGAGCTTCTCGTCGGGGAAGCTCGGATCCACCTGGTTCCAGTTGGTGACCTGCGACTTGGGCTCCCAGATCTTCTTCAACTGCTCGGTGGTCAGACAGGTCGCCCAGGTGTTCTCCTTGTTGACGACCACGGTGAGCGCATCGTTGGCGACGGTGAGCGGTGCGGTCTTGACGCCCCCCTGCTCACACGCAGCCTTCTCCTCGGCCTCGATGGGTCGAGAGGCATCGTTCATGTCGGTCTCACCGCGGCAGAACTTCTCGAAGCCGCCACCGGTGCCGGAGGTCCCGACGGTGACGTTGATCCCCGAGTTCTGCGCCTGGAAGAGCTCAGCAGCGACCGAGGTCAACGGCGCGACGGTGGACGAGCCGTCCACAGCGACCGCACCCGACGCAGCGCCACCTGATGCGCTGGAACCCGAGCTGCCGGACTGGCCACCGCAGGCGGACAGAACGAGGGCACCGCCGGCCACCACGACCGCGATCCCCCACTTCGTGCGGGTGTTGTTCACCCTGCCTCCAAATTGTGAAGCGCCCCCGATCGGGGCGTTGTGCTCAGCACAGTAGGGACGTCACGTGGACTGCGGAACTGCTCAAGGTGAACGCTGGGTGACGGT
Organism: uncultured Micrococcales bacterium; assembly: GCA_903915555.1. GTDB lineage: Bacteria > Actinomycetota > Actinomycetes > S36-B12 > CAIWTL01. Next base: position 2,430 of record CAIWTL010000119.1, read on the forward strand.
GTGATGGACATCTCTTCTCGTACCCGTGACCCAGACGACAGAAGCGGACATCGCGTCACCGCTCATGGGAGCTCTAGGCTCACCCCATGGTCACCCACGTCGTCATGTGGCGATTCAACGATCCGGCCGACATCGACGAGGCGGTGCAGCAGTTGCGGGGCATGGTCGGCATTGTCGCCGGGCTTCGGAGCCTACGTGTGGGCCGCAACCGGAACTCGGGGGCCAGCGCCTTCGAACTCGTCCTCGTCAGTGAGCATGACTCGTTCGAGGATCTGGCCGCCTACTCCGCCGACCCCGTACATCAAGAAGTGGTGGCCTGGATGTCGGAGCGGGTGGCCGACCGCGCCGTGGTCGACACCGACGACCTCGGCTGACAGGTCACCACGCCCGACCGTCACTCGACGGGGGCGTCACCCTTCAGGTGGGGGTGCACCGGGACGTGTTCGTCGAGGACCTCCTCGGGCAGGATCTCGGCCTCCACATCGTCGGCGTGGACCGTGTGGCGCATCGCCCAGATGACCCAACCGCCGAAGGCGATGACCACCGCGCCGATCACGACCCAGGCGAGGATCGTGGGCAGTCGCGTGAGCTCGTACATCACGAAGGCGATGATCGCGGCGGCGGGGATCGTCACGATCCAGGCGATGACCATCTCTCCCACGACCTTCCAACGAGCGCCCCGGCCGGAGGCCACGCCGGCCCCGACGATGGACGAGGCTGCAGCCTGGGTCGTGGAGATCGGCACCCCCAGTGAGGTCGCTCCGAAGATCGAGGTCGTGGCGCCGATATTGGCCGCCACACCGGAACTGGCATGCAGCGTGGTGAGGCGCAACCCCATCGTCTCGATGATGCGCCACCCACCCCACAGGGTGCCGAGGGCGATCGCGGCGTAGGCCGACAGCGCCACCCAGTCCGGGACGGCGACGGTGGAGCCGTCGGCGCCGATCTGCGTGTACCCGGCACCCAGCAGGAGCGCAGCGATGACACCCATCGTCTTCTGGGCGTCGTTGGCGCCGTGACCGAAGGAGACTGCGGCAGCCGAGACCAGCTGCAACCCCTTGAACACGGGGTGCTCATCGCGCATCTTGAACAGTTTCTGGATGCCACCGACGAGGAACATGGCCAGGAAGGCGATGCCGAAGGCCACGAGCGGGGACGCCACGATCCCCATGACGGCCTTCTGGACGCTCTCCCACGAGATCGCCGCCAGCCCACCGGCGGCCAGGCCGGCGCCGACGAGCCCGCCGATGATCGCGTGACTGGAGGAGGACGGCATGCCGATGTACCAGGTGATGTAGTTCCAGGCGATCGCCGCGAACACGGCGCCGAAGATGACGGCGACCCCTGAGTAGTCCGACTTGACCGTCTTGGCGACGGTGTTCGCCACAGCGGTCCCGACGACGAAATAGGCGAGGAAGTTGAACACCGCGGAGAAGGCCGGGGCCCACTTGGCCGGGAGCGCCCTGGTCGCGACGACCGTGGCCACCGAGTTCGCAGCGTCGTGGAAGCCATTCGTGAAGTCGAACAGGAGCGCGAGCGCCACCAACGCGATCACGGTCAGCAAGAGGATGTCCACGGGCGCTTTCCCTCCGGTGAAGAGCGGTGGAGCGAACTCCAGATGAACCGCTCTCCAACAGTGCCTCATGACTCGGCGCCATCCCCAGTTCACAGGCATCCTTGAAGTATCCGTCAGATGAACACTCGGTGAACGCGACCGAGTGTCTCTCTGGAGCGGAGTGGGGGCCCTCCGTCGGCACCACCCGGCAGCCAGAAGCCGGACTCGTCGGTGCGGCGTCGAGGGCATGAACGGCTGACGAACACCGACAGGCGACTCACCGACATGGGCCCCGTAGG
>CAIWTL010000120.1 GCA_903915555.1 uncultured Micrococcales bacterium
CCCACCATCACCTACGGCGAGGCGATGGCCCGGTACGGCACCGACAAACCGGACACCCGCTTCGGTCTCGAGTTGGTGGACTTGACCGACTACTTCGTCGGAACCCCCTTCCGGGTCTTCCAGGCGCCGCACGTCGGCGCTGTCGTGATGCCGGGGGGAGCCTCGCAGCCCCGGCGGACCTTCGACGCCTGGCAGGAGTGGGCCAAACAGCGGGGGGCTCGCGGCTTGGCCTACGTGACCGTCGGCGACGACGGGGAACTGGGCGGCCCGGTGGCGAAGAACATCAGCGAGTCCGAACGGGCGGGGCTGGCGATGGCGGCCGGTGCGCAGCCGGGTGACTGCATCTTCTTCGCCGCCGGACCGGTGGGGCAGGCCCGCGCCCTGCTCGGTGCCGCGCGACTCGAGATCGCCGACCGCCTCGACCTCGTTCCCGAGGGCTCGTGGGACTTCGTCTGGGTGGTCGACGCTCCGATGTTCGAGCTGGTCGATGACGGTGACGGGGGCGAGGTGTGGACGGCGGTCCATCATCCCTTCACCTCCCCGAACGCCGAGTGGCTCCCGACGTTCGATGAGTCCCCGGGCGAGGCGCTGGCGTGGGCCTACGACCTCGTATGCAACGGGAACGAGATCGGCGGAGGTTCCATCCGTATCCATCAGCGCGATGTGCAGCAGAAGGTGTTCGGGATCCTTGGGCTCTCCGAGCACGACGCCCAGGAGAAGTTCGGGTTCCTGCTCGAGGCCTTCCGGTACGGCCCACCGCCGCACGGTGGCATCGCCTTCGGCTGGGACCGCATCTGCATGCTTCTCGCCGGTTCGACGAGCCTGCGCGACGTGATCGCCTTCCCCAAGACGGGTGGGGGACAAGACCCCCTGACGGGGGCGCCGGCACCGATCACCCTGGAGCAGCGCTCGGAGTCCGGGATCGACGTCGTCCCCGACGACGAGGACGACGCCGCTCCCGGGAACTTCCCGGGCCGGGAGGTCATCCCGGACCGCAAGCGGAACTGATGACCGACTCGCTGTTCTCCGACCCCGGCCGGGTCCCACTGGCTGCACGCATGCGCCCCGAGTCCCTGTCCGAGGTCGTGGGACAGCAGCACGTCGTCGGCGACGGAACCCCGCTCGCCACGCTGCTGGCAGGGGGCCCGGGGGCCTCAGTGGTCCTGTGGGGGCCACCTGGAACGGGGAAGACGACGTTGGCCCGTCTCATCGCCGCCGGCCGGGGTGCCGCCTTCCGGGAGTTGTCCGCGGTGTCCGCCACGATCAAGGACGTCCGCGCGGTCATCGACGCCTCACGCACCGACCAGGAACTTCACGGGCGCACCGCCGTGCTGTTCATCGACGAGGTCCACCGGTTCAGCAAGACGCAGCAGGACGCCCTCCTGCCTGCCGTGGAGAACGGCTGGGTCACCCTCGTGGGCGCCACCACCGAGAATCCGTCCTTCGCCGTCATCCCCGCTCTGCTCAGCCGTTCCATCCTGGTGCCGCTGCGACCGCTCGAGGCCGATGATCTGGATGTCCTGGTGGACCGCGCCCTGTCCGACCCGAGGGGCTTGGGAGGGGCGGTCGAACTCGACGACGACGCCCGCGAACTGATCGTGCGCATGGCCGGTGGTGATGCCCGTCGGGCCCTGACCCTGCTCGAGGTCGCATCGGCGGGTCGCGACCGGGTCGTGATGTCCGATGTCGAGGCGGCGGTGCTGCAGGACGCGCCCCGCTACGACCGTGCCGGCGACCGCCACTACGACGTCACCAGCGCCCTCATCAAGTCGATCCGGGGGAGTGACCCCGATGCGGCGCTGCACTACCTGGCGATCATGCTGGCGGCGGGGGAGGATCCGCGCTTCATCACCCGTCGCCTGGTGATCCTCGCCAGTGAGGACATCGGTCTTGCGGATCACACCTCGTTGTTGATGGCGAACGCCGCCCATGAGGCGGTGTCGTTCATCGGCCTGCCCGAGGCCATGTACCCCCTGGCCCACGCGGTGATCCACATGTCCCTGGCGCCGAAGTCGAACTCGGTGAAGAAGGCGATCGGGGCCGCCCTGGACGACGTGCGGTCCGGTCGCACCGGTCCGGTACCTCCGGCACTGCGGGACGCCTCCACCAAAGGTGCCCGTATGGAAGGTGCCGGTCAGGGTTATCGCTACCCCCACGACGATCCGGCAGGGGTATCC
>CAIWTL010000121.1 GCA_903915555.1 uncultured Micrococcales bacterium
GAGCCCGACAGCATCAGGATGTGATGGTGTGCGCCGTGATGCGTATGTTCCGGGTTCTCGGCTCCGGCGTCGATCTGCATGAGACCCAGCACGGTGGTGCCCGACTGCCACAGCACTTTGTGACGCACCCCCGGGGCCGTCCCGTGGGCGATCCATTCGATCGCCTCGATGTCCTGGGGGGAATCGACGATCAGGCGACCCAGGTCGTTGCGTTCCATTGCCATCTCCTCCTCCGTGGATGTCCCTCGTGACGTCTCCACGCTATTCCTCCGCGGGCCCCGTACGCGCGGGTGACGGACTGAGATCTTCGACGCACACGGTGGCTCCCTGACGCGGTACTCCACCCCCACACTGGACACATGAGCAGTGAATCCGTCATGTCGCTGGCGACGCGATCGGTGCCCCGGGCCGAACCGGAGGATCTCGTCGGGGAGGTGCGCAGGCGGATGGCCGGCCGACGGTTCGAGACCGTCGCCGACATCCCGGTCATCGACGCCGGGAGTGTGGTGGGGCTGGTTCCCGTGGAGCGCGTACTCGCCTCCCCTGCCGATGTCCCGGTGAGCGACCTCATGGATCACGACCCGCCGACCGTGTCGCCGGGCGTCGACCAGGAGGTGGCTGCATGGGTGATGGTGTCGCACGGGGAGTCCAGTCTCCTGGTGGTCGACAAGGACCGGCGATTCCACGGGATCGTGCCTCCCCGACGCATCATGCAGGTCCTGCTGCTGGAGCACGAGGAGGACCTGTCCCGGCTGGCCGGTGTCGTGCACGACACCGAGGCGGTGCGGTCCCGCACGGTGGAGTCGGTGGGCCGCCGGGTCCGCCACCGACTGCCCTGGTTGCTCGTGGGCCTGGCGGGGGCGATGGTCGCCGCGGTCGTCGTGGGGACCTTCGAGGAGTCGATCAGCCGCCAGGTCCTCCTGGCGTTCTTCCTCCCGGGCGTGGTCTATATGGCGGACGCGGTGGGCACCCAGACCGAGACCGTCGTGGTGCGGGGACTCTCCGTGGGGGTGCCCGTGGGACGGGTGGCGCGCCGGGAGACCTGGACCGGTCTGATCATCGGCCTCATCATCGCCCTGCTGTTCGTCCCCTTGGGAACCCTGGTGTTCGGCGAGTTCCGCGTGATGGTCGCCATCGGCCTGGCGATGTTCCTGTCCTGCGCCATCGCGTCGGTGGTGGCGATGGCGCTGCCCTATCTCCTCGCGCGGCTCGGTCGGGACCCGGCGTACGGGTCGGGGCCCCTCGCCACGGTGATCCAGGACGTCCTGACCATCGCCTGCTACGGCGTCATCGTCACGATGCTCCTGTGACCGGCGCCGCTCCCGTCGCGGGTGGAGCGCCGTGCCCGAACAGCGGGCGGCTCCCCTCGACGGCCGCCCACCACCGGGTGCCGTACTCCCAGTGCCACCACTCCTGGGGGAGGACGACGAAACCGCACGCGCTCAGCACCGACGCCAAGAGCCGTCGTAGGTCACGGGCCGGCAGCGGGCCATCCGGCTCGAGTGCCGCAGCGGCCGCCTCGGGGACGAACGCGTCGAATCGCGTCCCCAACGCCAGAGGTTCGTTCCGCCAGGTCAGGGTGAGGTCGACGGTGCCCCCGGTCGCGTGTGGTGGGCAGCGGCGTGGGTCGGGGTCGGGTTCCGCCACGAAGTCCGGTGGTAGGGAGGTGTCCTGGTAGACCGTGTCGTGGAGACACTGCTGCAATCGCGGATCCCGCCAGGCATCCCAGATGGCGAGACCGAATCCGTCCGGCAGCCGGGACACCGCATCCCCCAGCCGGTTCGCGGCCTCGGGGCGCAGCCACGCCGTGGGACCGGAATACGGCCACCCCTCGTGCCAATAGGCCGCCAGGTTCCGGATCCTCGGATGGGCAACCACCTCGAGGTCGCCCGGTGACGGCGGAGGCGAGTCCGGCAGCCGGGCGGTGGAGGCCGCCCGCACCGGAGGCAGGTCGACCGCCCAGTCACCCACGAGCCCGCTGTGGGGCTGCCGACTCGCCCAGTCGTAGGTGGGCAGCGGTCCGGGGCGCAGGACGGTCACTCGCCCAGGGTGCCAGTCACCGCAGTCCGAGTCAGCCGTTGCGGAGCCGCACGATTCCGTTCACCGTCCCGACGAGCAGATCACCCGCCGGACTGAGGGCAGTGGAGGCGTAGTGGTTGTTGTAGGGGATCCCGGTCCCGGCCAGGCGGCGCCAGGCGATGTCTCCTGTGTCCAGGTCGATGCCGGTGAAGTACCAGGCGTCCACACCGCGCCAGTCGGGGGCCTTCGTGTAGGTCAGGACCTGGTTGCCCGGCAACGTCGCCTTCGACACCAGTGACGGGATCACCACCGTGTCGTTCGTCCACCTCTCCCGGCAGCTGCCGTTGCGGGGGTCGACGTCGATCGCGCTGAGGCCGGGAGTCGTGGAATGGCCGCCCGCTGTCGACGTGATCGGTGGTCGGTATCCGTAGTTGTTCTCGACGACGATCCGGGTCCCCGCCGCGATCAATGAGTTCTCGTTGGCTCCGGACTGCGCCCCGAAGACCGGTTGACGACAGGTGATCGAACCGGTCGCGGTGTCGAGGACGACGACGTTCATCCGCGGGTCCGCATTGTCGCTGAGGGCGACGTAACGCCCTGCTGCGAAGACGGTCGGAGTGGTCCCCGACGCCTTGGAGGTCTGGCCGGGTTTGTGGCGCTCGCCCGCGTCGTAGGCCGTGCGCCAGACGACGGTGGGCGTCCACGCCTCCTCGGTCAGTCGGTACACCGCCTCGCCGGTGACCACGTACACGCCGTCCCGGGCGACCGCGAAGGAGTTCTCGATGGATTCACCCCCCAGGTTTATGGCCCGCGGCTGCTCGCCGTCGCGCACGACTCCCACGGTGCCCTTGCTGCCGACGTACCAGTAGCCGTTGCGCCACCCGGGCATGACCGAGGTGACCTTCTCGTCCGGGCGCAGGGTCGGGCCGACAGGGATGTCGAGGAGGGGCTCGATACCCGCGCGCGTCCCCAGGACCCGGATCACGCCGTTGGCTGCGGGAAACACGATCCGGTCCTGGGAGTCCAGGACGAAGTAGCCGCCCCCGGAGAAATCGGTCAGATCGGGGGTCCGCGAACCGACGACCTCCTGGTGGACGACAGACAGGTTGTCGGCGTCGATGACGTAGGCGATCACAGCGGTCAACGACGAACACAGGGTCACGATGCGTCCTGCGGAGTCGAAGGCGATCGTGGCGCAGTCGCCACCCGTGAACACCGAGTCCACCGGACCCGACACATCGGCGGGCCCCGTGAGACGCGGGTAGGAGTCGGTGGCCCATGAGTCGTTGTGGATGCTGTTGAACGGGTTCGCAGCCAGCCCGGGGTTCTGGGGGAGGGGTCTGCCCGCCGAGCCGGCCGGGGGAGACGCCCCTTCGCCAGGGGAGGCGAGGAGGGCGGCCGGCCCGCTCGGGAGCGCACGGTCCCCGGCCCCCACCGCCGCGGCCAGCACAATTCCCGCGGTGAACGCGGCGAGCCACCACCACCGCCGTACCCCGTGGGGCGACCCGTCCGGTCGGCCTGCGGCGATGACGCCGACCAGACACGCCCCCGTGAGGACCACGAGGACTGCGAGCAGGAGAGGGCCTCCGGGCAGCACGTCCACCGAGGTGAGCGGTACCAGGAACGGCACGAGGGCGAATGCCAGCACCGCCGGCTGGAGCAGCAGGGCCCCCACGCCACGAGCCGCATGCCACACCCCCCACGCCGCGAGCACAAGAAGGACACCGGCGAGTGGAGTGAGGGCCTGGGCGACTCCTTGTCCCATGACGTCGCCGACCGGTACGTAGGCGATTGCCTTCCCGATCGTCTGGGACCCGATGACGTAGCCGTCGATCGCCGAGACGGGAGTCGTGATCGCCACAGCCTCGATCACCAGCAGCACTGCCGTGAGTCGCCGCAACGTCATGGTGTCCCCAGGAACAGGGGTCGCAGCAATCCGGACACCGCGTCGACGAACTCGTCGTCGGACATGGACGCGGACAGGAGGTGGGAGACGGTGAGGCGCAGCGCCACCTCACAGGCCCACGGCGCGCCCGGACGGTCGATCAGGTCGGCGAGGTCGGCGGAGATGGGCGGCAGCACGCTGCCCGAGCGGGTGGTGATGTACGGCAGCAGCCCCGTCGCGTCGTCGGTCAACGCAGCCACGACGATGGGGTCGTGGCGCGCCTCCCGGAGCGCCCACCGCATGGCTGCAGCGATGGCGTGTGTCGGATCCGCCTCACGGCTCGCCGCGGCGAGGGTGCCGTCCCTGAACCGGACCGCTGTCTCGATGGCGACTGCAGTCGCCAGACCCTCGCGGCTGCCGTACTCGTTGTAGAGGGTCTGCCGCGAGACGCCGGCGGCCGCCGCCACGTCCGCCATCGAGGCCGTGGCCCAGGCTCCGGAGAGCATCATCGCCCGCGCCTGCCGGCGGAGATCGTCCCGAGCGACCATGGCGTGACCTAGCGGTCCAGGGCCCGGGAGGAGGCTGTGTCCACCGTGCGCCAGATGAGGGCACGCACTTCCCGCGAGTTCATCTCACCCAGGTGTGTGACGCGCGCGTCGATGTGATCGTCGATGCCCAACTCGGGGAAGGTGGCGAGATGACGGCGGTACTCGTTCTCCGTGGCGATGAGGACGTTGGAGACACCCGGGATGTCTATGTGTGCCGCGGTATAGGGCTGGATGACGATCTCGCGGGTGCTGTAGATGTTGGTCACCCTGTCGGCGATGATCGGGAGGTCGTCGTGGAGCCGATTGAGGAATGCGGAGCCCTCCGCCATGTCGGTCAGCGCGGGGGCCAGCGTCCGGTCGCCGCGGCTCACCAGACGGGCCACCCGCGCCGCGCTGCGGGAGCCGTGCCAGGGCGCCCCCACGCTGACGACGTGCTGGACCTGGTCGGGATGATCCACCGCGTACCGGAGGCTCGCTATCGCACCCTGTGAGTGCCCCACCAGAACGATGGGTGAGTCCGGATCGGCCCCCTGGGCCACGAGCCCCGACCGGATGTCCTTACCGAGGGGCGCCTGGGAACGGTGGAGCGGAAGGGTGAGGCCGAACTGGGCCAGGGTGATGAGGAAGGCGTTGGGATGTCGCCGCAAGACACCCCGCATCATCAGTGTGGCGGCCAGACCCCGGATGGCCGTTCCGGCCACGATGGGAACTGCGAGGGTCACTCGGCGGGGTCCTCGGGCAGTTCGAAGCGGAAGCCGACGCCGCGGACGGTCCTGATGAAACGTGGCTCCCCGCCGCTCTCGCCCAACTTCTTGCGGAGGTTCGCCATGTGGACGTCGACCGCGTGACTGTCGCCGTACCACTCACCGCCCCAGACCGAGTCGAGCAACTGGACCCGGGTGAAGGAGCGGCGTGGGGCCGAGGACAGGCGCTCGAGCAGTTCGTACTCGATCCTCGTCAACGGCACCGGTTCGTCCCCGAGAGTGACCTCCCGGGCGCCGGTGTCGATCGTGAGGTCCGAGAACCGGCGGATGTCGGGGTCCGGCTGCTGGCGGGGCCGCCGCCGCATGGCGGCGATCCGGGCGGCCAGTTCCCGGGCCGAGAAGGGTTTGGTGACGTAGTCGTCGGCGCCGACCGTGAGGCCGACGACGCGGTCGATCTCGTCGGTGCGCGACGTCACCATGATCACGTAAGCATCGGAGAACTCCCGCAGTCTGCGACAGACCTCGAATCCGTCGATACCCGGCAGCATCACATCGAGCAGGACGAGTTCCGGCTCCACATCACGAGCCACGGTGACAGCGGTCTCGCCGTCGGTGGCCTCGACCACGTCGTAGCCCTCGCGCGTCAGGAGGTTGCCGCCGAGCAGCGCGAACTCGGCGGTGTCCTCGACCAACAGGGCCTTGGGTTTCATCGCTGCCAAAGTAGCGGACGGAGCGGTCCGATCCACACCTCTGTGCCCACTTGCGGCTCGGTCACGACACCCGGTGGCGCTTTTCGTCGCGCCGGTGGGACGCGGTTATCCTTCCGGGAGCCCCTCGTGGCGGGGTGTTCTGCAGGAGGAGTGTTCGTGGGTTTCTCGCGTCGCCGGTGGTCGATGGGGTTCATCGCCGCTGCCGGAGCTCTGTTGCTGGCGGCATGTTCGCAGGGAACGGCGTCGGTCCAGGACGGTGCTGTCA
>CAIWTL010000122.1 GCA_903915555.1 uncultured Micrococcales bacterium
CCCGCGGCTCCATGCGGGGACAGTTGCTCACGCCGCCGCTGGAGTCACCCCACCCGGTGGCATCCAAAGGCGGGTGATCCAGCAGGGGTGGTGAGCTCCTCCTCACCATCCTGTCCACGAGTTGCTCTTTCGGCCGGACCAGTTTCAGGCCCCCCGCGGCGATGAAGGCCAGTGCGAGCACGATGGATACGACCCATAGGGCGATGTTCATTGGAGTCCCTTCGCGGCTGACCAGCAGGTGCCCGCAATATGCGGGTGCTTGCAGTGTGAAGTAGAACAGTCGTCGACCGCCGTACCGACTCGAACCACCGGCTTCCGGGTCGCGCGCCTGACATCAGTTGCGATCGCCATCGGTCGCCGCTGCATTCCGCGAGAGTCCGCCGTCAGCGGAGTGACCCTCATAGGCTGTGTGTCATGGATGACGCGCCCCCTGTCGCAGTCGATCCCCTGCGCGGCCCACTGCACCCGGATGGCGGTCATGCCCCGCTGTTGCAGGAGCCCGTTCGGTGCGCCGGCATCATTCGGTCCTTCCTGGTGGGCGGATGAGCAACCCGACGAGCGTCTGGGACGCCACCGACTACGCCACGAACGGCCGCTTCGTCGCCGACCACGGCTCGACGATCATGGCCATGCTGGATGCCCGCCCCGGCGAACTGATCCTCGACGTCGGCTGTGGGGACGGCGCGCTGACCGCGCTCATCGCGGCGTCCGGTGCCGCCGTCCACGGCATCGACGCGTCCCCTGAACTCGTCGCCGCGGCGGTGGAGCGGGGCGTCGCCGCCCAGGTGGTGGCGGCCGAGGACTTCCAGGGGGAGGGTCAGTACGACGCTGTGTTCTCCAACGCCGCACTTCACTGGATGCTCGACCCGCGGCCCGTGGCGACCATGATGGCTGAGTCCCTGAAACCGGGAGGGCGTCTGGTGGCCGAGTTCGGCGGGTTCGGCAACATCGCCGCCATCCGCACCGCGCTGAGCGCGGTCATGCATAGGCACGGGTACTCCGACGCCGATCCGAGCCAGTACTACCCCACACCCGAGCAGTACGCGGGTGTCCTCGACACCGTCGGCTTCTCCGAGGTCGAGGCCCGCCTCGTCCCCCGTCAGACGCTGCTGCCGGGGACAATGACCGACTGGCTGCGCACCTTCCGCCGCGGCTTCCTCGATGCCCACGACGTCCCCGTCGACCAGCAGGAGATCATCATGGCCGAGACCCAGGAACTGTTGGTTCCTGCGCTCTTCGACCATGTCGGGGACCGCTGGTACGCGGACTACGTGCGCCTGCGCGTCACCGCCCGGCACTGATCCGGTGCTGCCGCGACGCCTCAGGCGGTGACGGTGTGCCACAGTTCAGCCATGATGAAGAAGAGCGTGGTTGTCAGTGGTGCGGTCCTGGCGTTGCTGGTCGGTGTCGGCGGATGCGCATCACAGCAGTCGACGGCCACGGACCCGCCTCCGCCAGCCGTGTCCGGCAGTCCCGTCGGAGGCGAGGCTGAGGCGTTCTGCCAGCAGGTCCAGAGGTTCGTCGACGACATGAAGGCGATCGCGACCGAGGACCCCAGTTCGATGAAGGATCAGCAAGTCAGCGCACAGGCACGCCAACTGGCGGACAAGGCGACCAAGTTGTCGAGCGACCTGTCCCGTGATCCCGATGAGTTGCAGAAGATCCAGGACTGCCTGCAACAGCTCGGTGACGTCCCCGCCCAGTGACCCCGTCGGACTCCGGATCGGTCGCCATCACCAGCACGCAGTCCGTTGCGTCCCCAGCGCGAGGCGACCGATCGCCGACCACAGACATCGGCGTGGCCCCCGCACTTCCCCGTCGCCGACGCACCATGGGCGACATCGACGAAGGAGACTCCATGTACGCCATCGAGATCGCCATGCAGGCCACGGTCGTCAGCGACATCGAGGTGCGCACCAGCGAAGCCGGGCGCCCCTGGTGCTCATTCCGGGTGGCCGCCAACGAGCGGATCCAGAACCGGATCACCGGGGAGTGGTCCGACGGCGAGAGCACCTATCTGACCGTGAAGTGCTGGGGACGCCTGGCGGAGAACGTCGCCGCCAGCGTCGAGAAGGGGCAGCCGGTCGTGATCAACGGTCGGCTCAACCAACGGCATTACGAGCGGGAGACCGATGGCCGGCACGTGCGCGGCTCCACGCTGGAGGTCTCCGCCCGAGCCATCGGTCACGACCTGAGCAAGGGCGCCGCGTCGTTCCAGCGCACCAAGTCGGGTGCGGTTCAACGGGCAGAGGGTCGGGCGCTCGCCGAAGCCACCGCCGGGATGGTCGACGGCACCCCACCGCCGTTCTGACCGACAGGGCACATCAGCCATCTCCGCCCGCTGGGCAGGTCGGCCTCAGCGGAGCTGATCGTCCTGTCGCCGAGACATCTCCTCACACGCGTCGAGCAACGATCGAAGGCCCACTTCGAACACCTCGTCGTTCAGGGCGGTCATGTCCGCCAGAGTGCGGGACACCTCGTCGAAAGCCTCGTCGCCGACGAGTCGTCTGCCCCGGCGGCGCGCTTCGAGGGCGTCGGGGTAGTACCCCCAGTCGTAGGCATTCGTCCCCACGCTGTAGGTCTCGAGCATCTGGTAGGCGATCACGAGCTCGCGGCCGCGCAGACCCATCTCCCGAAGCAGATGCAGAGCCGTCCGAACGAACTCGACCGTGGCCTGCTCATCCTGGATCGTGAGGTTGGGCAGCGCGAGGTTGGGGTGCTCGGCGAACGCCCGGCGCAGTGAACGGATCAGGCCGGCGAGGCGATCGCGGGGCGTCCCCGCCTCGGGCACGGTGACCCCCGAGACCTCGAACATACGCGTCAGGGCCGCCTCGACGAGGTCGTGCTTATTGGCGAAGTGTCGGTAGACGGCAGTGGCGTGCACTCCGAGCTCGTCTCCCAGCGCTCGCATACTCAGGGCGTCGTAGCCGCGCTCGTCGATGATGGCCAGCGCCGCGTCGGCGAACGCCTCCCGCGAGAGTGGGGCCGGGGCCTCCCCGCGGCTGCTCATGGCCGTCACGGTACCCGACGCCATCCCCGGGCCATTCCGCTCCTGGCCGTGCCTGGACGGGCGCGGAAATTCACTGCGGGGGTGGCCAGTCCTGGCCCTGGCCGCCGTCGATGGCCTCAGGTGCGAAGTAGTAGGGGTCCGTGATGCCCTTCTTGCGCATGGCGATGCCAGTGAGTATCTCGCGGATCACGCGGTTCGCGACGATGGCCGTGGCACGAGTCGAGTCGACCAAGGGATTCAGTTCCACCAGTTCGACGCCGACCACGTTCTTCTCCGCGCCGAGTCGTCGCAGGATCGGGAACATCTCGCGCGGTGTCAGTCCGTTCGGCTCAGGAGAGCCGGTGCCCGGCGCGAAGGCGGGGTCGAACACGTCCATGTCGATCGAGATGTAGAGGTACTCGGTCCCGTCCGCCGCCTCTTCGATGGAGCGCTCCATGACCCAGTCCCAGCCGAACTTATCGACCTGTGGCATGTTGTGGTAGCGGAAGCCGTGGTCGCGCATCCAGCCCAGGTCCGCGTCGTTCGGCGCCCAGCCACGCGTGCCGACCTGGATGAAGTTGTGGCCCGACGCATGGCCCTGCTCGATGAGTCGACGCACGGGCGCGCCGTGGGTCAGGTTCAGACCGAGTCCGGCGTCCGTGGCGTCGTAGTGCGCGTCGAAGTGGATCACGCCCACGTTGCCTTGGCCGTAGACATCGGCCATGGCAGCGACGTTGGGGTACATCAGCGAGTGGTCGCCGCCCACGATGAAGGGGATCGCACCGGTCTCGGCGACCTCGCGCACCAGAGCTCGGATGGGCTCGATGGACGCGTAGATGGACTGGTTGTTGACCGGGGCATCGCCGTAGTCGGCCAGCACCAGTTCGGTGATGGGATCCACGCGGGTGTGCTGGTTCGGCGTGCCGTATCCCGGCGGCAGGTAGATCTCCCCGTTGCGGACCATCTGCGGCCCGAACGCCGAGCCCCGCATGCCATAGGAGAAGTCCAGGCCGGCGCCGATCATGGCCACCTCGACCCCGGCGGCGGTCAGGTCGGCAGGGGTGAGGGCGATGGGAGCCCCCACGAAGGTCTGGAAGCCGGACATTCCCAGTTGGAACATGTAGCGGCGCAGATCGATGAGGCCCGGCGACCGATCTCCCTGCAGATCGGGCCGCTTGGTGAACACAGCCGCGCCCGACATGTCGTCGGGGTTGTATTCCGGGAAATCGCTGGGGGGCGGGAATACTCCTGGGTCCTGGGTCATGAGGCGGCCTCTCGAGGGGGACTGTGGTCGCGCGCAGTCTACGGTGTAGACAACAGCGCTGTCAGAACGAACGGCCGATCGTGTGAGCCCTGATCGGGTGAATCCGGGGCGCGCGTGACGACCGCCGGAAGAGTGGGCGGAAGTTCGACATCGGGCCGGTCGCTCAGGGGGCGTGCGGTCAGTGGCGTATCGCCGGGTCCGCCGGGGTGACCGCCAGAGATGGATCGTCGGCGCCGGCCGTGAACTGCGGTGAGGCGGCGAAGTTCGCCCGGCGGGTGGCGCGCCGGATCGCGCGCAGCCCGGGTCCGCCCAGCAGCGCGATCAGCAGCACGTTGCCGATGGCCCGCGGGATGTCGAAGCCGAGCGACGTCACCAGGCAGAAGGCGAGGAACCGACCCAGGTTCACCGTGAGCGGGTCACCCGGCACGAAGGCGACCGCGGAATCGCCGCCGGCCAGGAACGGCCAGAACCAGAGGTTCAGCAGGAAGCCGTACAGGATCGCGCTCACCACGCCGTAGACCGCGAGCAGGACGACCTCGCGGCGCCCGCGGCACCGTGGCAACAGTCCAGCGCCCATACCGACCCACGCGGCCCCCAGCATCTGGAAAGGCAGCCACGGCCCGACGCCGCCGGTGAGCAGCGCGGATCCGAACATGCCCACCAGCCCCAGACAGAAGCCGAAGCCCGGACCGAGGGCCCGCCCGCCGAGGATCAGCACGACGAACATCGGCTGGAACCCCGACACCCCGGACCCCAACGGCCGCAGCGCCGCCGCTGTCGCGGCGAGCACACCGAGCATCGCCAGAGCCTTCGCATCGAGCCGACCCGACATCACCTCGTTCGCCAGCACGATCACCAGCAGCGCCAGGACGGCGGCGAACAGCAGTGGCGCCTCGCCGCTGTGCGCGAGATCGGACTCCGCCGGCGCGAGAAGCGGCCACACGAACATCGCCAGGCCGATCACCGACACCAGCAGCAGCACCCCACCGGAGCGCCACGTCACGGCCAGCGGTCGATCGGCACGCGGGACGGGTTTCGTCACACGACCACCTCCGCGGGCAGGCCCTGGGGGAAGGCGTCGCGCACCTCGCTGACCGTCAACAGCGGCAGCGGTGCCATCACCTTGGCGACCTGGGGTGCGAACGCCGGACTGGACACCGCCCCACTGCGGGCGTCGGTGTCGAGGACCACGTCGCCATCGGCCAGCAACACCATGCGGGTGCACACCTGAGCCACCAGTTCGACGTCGTGAGTCGCCAGCACGATCGCGCGACCCGAGAACGCGCGTGCCCGCAGGAGTCCGGCGAGCTGTTCCTTGGCGCAGTAGTCGAGCCCGCGGGTCGGTTCGTCGAGCAGCAGGACGTCGGGATCACCCGCCAGGATCACCGACAGCGCCAACGCGAGCCGGGTGCCCTCCGAGAGATCGCCCGGGTGAGTGCCGGGGGAGACCTCGGGGCGCAGGTCGTGGAAGATCCCCCACGCGGTCCCCGGCTGCGCGCCGGTGTCGGAGTCCGCCGCGCGGCACTCCTGCTCGACGGACTCGGCCCACAGCAGGTCGCCGGCCTCCTGTGGTATGAAACCGACCCGCCTCACCAGATCCGACCCGGACAGCGACACCGGGTCGTGGCCGACGACGGTCACCCGGCCTCGGTCGGCGGGACGCTGCCCTGCCAGCAACGACAGCAACGTCGACTTCCCGGCACCGTTGCGGCCCATGAGCGCCACGATGTCCCCGGCGGACACCGTCAGCGACACGTCGCGGAGCACGGGGGTGCCGCTGCGGATCACCGAGACCCTCTCGAGAGCAGCGGAGGTATCGGGCACATCCGCCCTGGCAGCCGCGACGTCCTCGACGGGGTCCGGCGTGATCTGCGCCAGTCGTGACCGCAGGGGTGCCGCACGGCGACGAGCGTCGCGGATGGACAGCGGCAACGGATCCCACCCGGCCCACCGGCCGAGCTCCACGACGGCGGGAGCCAACAACGACGTGTGCATGGCGGCCGCCGGGTCGGCGTGGTCGGCCACGCGGCCGTCGGGTCGCATGAGAAGCACGCGGTCGGCGAACTGCACCACCCGCTCGAGGCGGTGTTCCGACATGACCACGGTGAGTCCCAGGTCGTGCACCAGCCGCTGGATCGCGGCCAGAACCTCCTCGGCGCCCTGCGGATCCAGCGCCGAGGTCGGCTCGTCCAGGACGAGGATCCGGGGCTGGGCGGTCAGGACCGCGCCGATAGCGACCCGCTGCTGTTCGCCACCGGACAGGTCTCGCAGCGGCCGCCCGCGCAGGTCCGCGATGCCCAGCAGGTCCAGCGTCTCCTCCACGCGACGCCGCATGACGTCGGGGGGCACCGCGAGCGACTCCATCGTGTATGCGAGTTCGTCCTCGACGGTGTCGGTCACGAACCCGTGCTGCGGGTCCTGGGCGACGTACCCCACGGCGTCGGCGAGTTCCCGTGGCGGCTGCGTGGCAGTGTCCCGCCCCGCCACCTCGACGCGGCCGGCCAGGGTGCCGCCGGTGAAGTGCGGGACCAGTCCGTTCAGGGCCTTGAGCAACGTGGACTTGCCGCTGCCGGTGGGGCCGACGACGAGCACCAGTTCGCCTTCTGGGATGTCGAGGTCCACCCCTCGCAGGGTCGGTGCCGGGGCGCCGTCGTAGGTGACGCTCACGTCGGTGAACCGGATCATGCCGCCACCTCCACCGCGCGAGCCTTGGGGCGCGGCGCGGCCGACGACGGGATCCGCGGCGCCACCACGGCCGGCAGTGCGGCGACCAGCACCGCCGCCGCCGGGAGCAGCGGCAGCGCCGGCCATGCAGGGGGGGACGACGGCCCCAGCAGCGCCGGGTCCGCGCCCAACCCGATGAACACCGCTGCGGGTACCAGCCCGCTGAGGGCGACCAGCCATTCCGGTGCCCGCCAGGGGTCGGGCCGGTAACGGGTCCGGGTCACGCGACGCCCCGCCAGGACCGAACCGCCCGCGGCGAGTGCCGCCCCCACGATCACCATCGGCCAGCCGAAGACCCCGGCGCCCGGCGAGTCGGGTCCACCGCCGGTCAGCAGTCCGTACAGCCCGATCAGCACCCCGAGCAGGCCACCCAGGACCAGTGCGGTGTTGATGTGCCGGACCCGCGGCGGTTGGTCCCCGGCGCGGCCGTAGCCACGGGAGTCCATCGACGCGGCCAGTGTCACGGAGCGGTCCAGTGCGCCACTGAAGGCCGGCATCGCCATCTCCGCCCACGCCCGGGGGCCCCGGGTGCTGCGCCCCCGCAGCCGACGGGCCCGGCGCAGCCGGTCGAGATCGGTGATCAGTACCGGCGCCAGGGTCATGCACACCACCACAGCGACACCCGCCTCGTAGAGGGCGGCGGGGACGAGGCGCAGCAATCGGCTCGGGTTCACCAGTGAGTTTGCGGCTCCGACGCAGATCAGGATGACCGCGAGGCGCATCCCTTCGAAGAGGGCGGCGAGCAGGCCGTCCCACGTGATGGCGCCGCCCAGAGTCAGTCCCGCCAACCACGGGGGCAGCGGCACCGACGGCAGTTCCACCGCCACCGTGCCGAGGCCGTTGCCCCCGAACACGAACTCCAGCGCCACCCGGATGGCGATGACGAGCAACCCGAACTTCAGGAACGCGGCATACGACCGTGACCACGGGCCCGGCACCCGGCGTTCCGTCACCACCAGACCCGCGACGGCGGCGATGAGCAGGAGCAGCAGGGGATTGGTGGTGCGCGCCGCCGCGGTGGCCAGGCCGAGTGCCCACAGCCACCACGCACCGGGGTGCAGCAGGCGGGGCGCTGGTGTCACGGCGACCTCTCGGACGGGTGGTCCGCACGGTGGCCGGGGCCGCCGCACCCGCAGACCACGACGGGCACTTCACGCGGCCGCACGGTCCGGCTGTGACGGTTGCGGGTCAGCGTCGGGATCCCACCGACTTCGTCCGCGGCTGCGCCCGCCCAGTGTAGGTGGGGGAGCGCAGGATCGGGAGCCACCGCCGTCCGCACCCATCCGGCGGTGCATCGTGCCGGATCGTTACGGCACGTCCGGCGCGGTTGTGGCCCTCCCGCAGGGCGATACCCATGCCATCAGCCCGTCTTCGGAGGAACCGTGAAACCGACCCTCGCCATCCCCTTCGTCCTCGCCGCAGTGGCCACGGTCACCGGCGTCGCGACACCGGCCCTCGCCGCCCCGACCGCCGATCGCAGCGCCGTGTCGGCCGAGCAGTTGCAGGGTGTCAGCGGCACCCGACTGGTGTTCCGCAACACCACCGACCGGACCCTGATGCTGTACTGCCCGGACGGGGGGATCCCGGACAACACCCGCGAGCACTACATGGGTGCCCTGTCGCCCGGTCAGGAGTACACATTCGCCGGCTACAACACCGCGGTCCGCGGCGCGACGGATGTCTACGTGCGTGTCTACACGGTCAAGAACGGCACCGACGGGGCTTCCCCCGAGCGCGACACCATGGTCGCCACGGTCGGCGCGCACAACCCGACCATGGGCTATCCCTTCCTGCGGGTGACGGCGGGCACCTACGAGAAGTTGGGCAAGCGATACCCGTACATCCGGCAGGAGGAGTTGTCAGAGCACGAGACCCACGACGCCTGGAAGGCGGTCGACGGCAACCGGTTCCGCGCGTGGATCCACCGCGACGCGGACGTCAGTGGCGACGACTACAAGACGCTGAAGATCACCCTCCAGGACATCGACACGGCCCCGACCAAGGACTGGGAGGGCGGTGGCGGACCCAGCTGACCCGGTTGCGACTGTCACGGCCTCCCACGGGACCGTCCCCGCCGAAACGTTCCGGCAGTCGTCCGGCGCTTGCCCGGTCGACTGCCGGAAAGAACCCCACCCATGACCCGGCCATCACCCCAACCTGAAGGAATCACCATGAAGAAGATCACCACCATCGCCGCCGGCCTCACCCTCGCTACCATCGGCACACTGGCCGCCCCGGCGCTGGCCGCCCCGGCTCCCGCCACCGCCGCACCCGCCGGTGCCGCACCCGCCGGTGCCGCACCCGCCGGTGCCGCACCCGCCGGCGGTACTGCCACGACCGCCGAGCAGCTGCAGGGCGTCAGCGGTACCCGGCTCGTGTTCCGCAACACCACCGACCGGACCCTGATGCTGTACTGCCCGGACGGCGGTGTGCCGCTGAACACGACCGAGTACTACATGGCCACGCTGGCGCCGGGTCAGGAGTACACCTTCACTGGTTACAACAGCCGGGGTGCGAACGCGACGGACGTCTACGTCCGGGTGTACACGGTCAAGAAGAACGACAGCGGCGCCGTCCAGCGGGACACCATGGTCGCCACCGTCGGCGCCCACAACCCGGCCATCGGCTACCCGTTCGTCCGGGTGACAGCCGGTACCTACTATCACGAGAAGTCGAAGCAGGTCGTGTCCTACAAGGAGACCCTCGACCTGTCCGAGCACGAGACCCACGACTCCTGGCGCGTCACCCCGGACAACAAGTTCCGCGCCTGGATCCATCGTGACGGGGATGTCAGTGGCGACGACTACAAGACACTGAAGGTCACGCTGCAGGACATCGACACCGTGCGCACCCTCGACATGCAGGGCGGCGGTGCCGCGCCGGCCTGAGCCTTGTCACCCCATGAGGGGCCGCTCCGGGACTCCCGGGGCGGCCCCTCGTCGTGGGGCGTGACCCGGACCACAAACTTCTGCGAATCTGCTGCATCCAGGGAGGGGGCGCCTGGCGAATACACCACTGAGCCTCCGGATCGGGGGGCCGAAGCGAAGGAGAGAATCATGAAGAAGCGTGTACTCGCCGGCGGCACCGCGGTGGCCCTGGCAGCAA
>CAIWTL010000123.1 GCA_903915555.1 uncultured Micrococcales bacterium
CTCCCGCAGAACCGGCGGATGACCGCGACCTTCTCCCGCGCGGGGTACCGCGTGGCGCAGGAACTCGAGGACGGGGTCGTCAAACTCGCGTTCGAGATCGAACCCACCGAGAGCGTGCGCACGGTCATGCAGGCACGTGAGCAGCGGGCGGAAGCCCGCTCAGTGGAGCGATTCCTGCGGCCCCGGTCGGTTGCCGTCGTCGGTGCCTCCCGGCGCACCGAGTCGCTGGGCAACCTCATGGTCAGACTCCTGCGGGAGGGCAAGTTCACCGGACCCATCTACCCCATCCATCCCGATGCCCACGAGGTCGCCGGACTCACCGCCTATCCCACGGTGCGGGATGCTCCCGGTCCCATCGACCTGGTGATCGTCGTGGTTCCCGTCGACGCCGTGCCGGAGGTCGTGGCGGACAGCGCACGGGCGGGGGTGCACGCGCTGCTGGTGATATCCGCCGGGTTCTCCGACGCAGGCCCGCAGGGCGCGGAGAAGGAGCGGGAACTCGTCGCCGCCGTGCGCGAGCACGGCATGCGGCTGATCGGCCCCAACGCGCTGGGGATCATCAACAGTGACCCTCACGTACGCCTCCAGGCTGCCGTCACATCGACCGTCCCACCCCGCGGCCGCATCGCGTTCTTCGGACACTCGGCCCCGTTGTGCGGGGCCGCGTTGGACCGACTGACGATGCGTGGGCTGGGGATCTCCACGTTCGTGTCCGCCGGGAACCGGGCCGACGTCTCGAGCCACGAACTGCTGCAGTACTGGCGGGAGGACTCCCAGACGACCGTCATCCTCGAGTACCTCGAGAGCCTCGCGAACCCCAGCAAGTTCATCCGGGTCGCCCGCTCGGTCACCCGGCACAAGCCGCTGGCGGTCGTCAGATCCGGGCGGACGAGCCGGGCCTTCCCCGGTGGCTCGACGCCGCGCCGCACGAGTATCCCGCCGGGCGGTGTCGACCAGCTCATCCGCAACGCGGGCATCATCGAGGCGACCTCTCTCGGGCAGTTGGTGGACGTCAGCTCCCTGCTGGCCTGTCAGCCGCTGCCGACGGGTCGGCGCGTCGCTGTCGTGGGCGACAGCCATGAGCTGGTGGCCCTGGCCGCCGACACCTGCGCCACGTCGGGCCTCGACGTGGCGCGGCAGGAGGTGCTGCATCCGCGCTCGGTGGACCGCCTCGTGGCACGGGTCCTGGCGGAAGCCCAGGAGGCTGGGGACTGCGACGCCGTCCTCGTCGTCCATGTCCCCATCGCCGGGTCCGACGACCGTGAGGTCAGGTCGGTACTTCTCGAGGCCTCCCGGGAATCGACCATCCCCATCCTCGGTGTCCTCCACGCTCTCGACGGGAACAACTCGCTGATCCGCGCACCCGGACCCGACGGCGGTGCCGGCCACGGCTCGGTGCCCTACTTCGGCACGGTCGAAGAGGCCGTATCGTGCCTGCGGCTCGTCGCCGACTACGCGGACTGGCGCCGACGACCGGTGGGTGAGGTCGCCGAGCTACCCGACGTGGATGGGGAACGCGCCCGGCTCCTGGTCTCCGATGCGCTCGAACGCTCGCGGGCGCATGATCCGGTGGAACGGCTGACTGTCCCCATCGTCGGCAGCGCGCTGGCCGAACTGCTGGCCTGCTACGGCATCTCGCTGTGGCCAGAGGTGGCTGCGCCGACGGAGGACGAGGCGGTGGCGGCTGCCGACGAGCTCGGCTGGCCCGTCGCGCTGAAGAGCACCGATCCGCGACTCAGTCGGCGGGGGGAGATGTCGGGAGTACGGCTCAACATCGAGAACGAGGCGGCGCTTCGATCGGCCTATCTCTCCCTGTCGGCGACGCTGGACACCGACGCGCGGTCCCAACTGGTCGTGCAGCACATGGCGGCACCGGGCGTGCAGGTCGTCATCCGGTCGCAGGAGGATGCCCTGTTCGGACCCGTCGTCTCCTTCGGCCTTGGTGGCACGGTGGCGGACCTGCTGGCCGATCGTGCCTATCAGGTCCCTCCGGTGACCGACGCGGACGCGGGTCGCCTCATCCGGCAGCCCGCGTCGTCGGGGATCCTCTTCGGCTACGGCGGTCGCGATCCTGTGGACGTGGCGGCGCTGGAGGAACTCCTCGTCCGGGTGGGTCGGCTGTGCGACGAGATCCCGCAGATCGCGCAGCTCGACCTCAATCCCGTCATCGTGGGTGAGCGCGGTCTGGCTGTCCTGTCCGCCTCAGCATGGCTGCGGCAGCCCGACGCCCGCGGCGACAGTGAGGCGCGCAGGCTCTCCAGCGCCTGATCCGGGCTCAGGGCGACCGACAGGGGATACTGGGCACATGAGCAGTTCGGGAGTGAGCAGTCCGGGACCAGATGTCCGGGAGTCGCTGCGGCAGGACATCGAGCGTTCCGGCTACTACCCGGCCCTCGTGGACGACTCGCTGTCCACCGCACTGGGGGACGAGGAGTTGGTGGACTTCGTGGTGCACCACGAAGCCACCTTCGATCGCGACGAACTGCGGCGCCATGCCACCGTCCTGGCTCTCACCGGGAATCGGCTGATCATGCAGCACACCGACGAGCATCCACCGGATGACACCTACCCGAGTCACTACGCCACTTCCGTGACCGAGGCGGTCATGCTGACGGCGGTCGAGTCCGTCGTCGTCACCCGTGTCGTGCCCAGCCCGGAGAAGTACACCCCCGACGGGGCAGCGTCGGAGGTGGTGCTCACCATCGGGTGGGGAGCGGTTCGGCGCATCGAGCTCGAACCCGCCACGTGCGGGGACCCCCAGTGCGACGCCGACCACGGCTACAGCGGGACAGCGGCCGCCGATGACCTGTCGCTGCGGTTCTCGGCTGCCGCCGACGGGGAACAGGCCGTTCACCGGGCACTGTCCTTCGCGTCGTCGCTGTCCCGCGCCACTGGCTCGGCGGCCCCATGAGTCATGTGCTGCCGCAGTACGGGGGCGGCAGCATCGCCGACGTCGTCGAGTCGCTGTGTGACGGACTGCGGGTCCCGGGGGCGTGGGACATCCTCTCCCTCGGCGGCGCCCCACGGGCTGTGGTCCTGCTCATCGACGGTCTCGGCGACCTCCAGCTGCAGGACCATCGGGAACTCGCACCGTTCCTCTCCGAACACCGCGTGCGCAGCGTGACGTCGGTGACCCCCTCGACGACACCAGTCGCCCTCACATCACTGGGCACCGGTGTCCCGCCGGGGCGACACGGCATCGTCGGCGCATCGTTCCTGGTCCCACAGACCGGGGACCTGCTGTGGCCGCTCGCCTGGCGGGACCGACCACCGGTGGAGGAGATCCAACCCGAGTCGACCTGGTGGCAGCGGGCTGAGCGGGCCGGCGTTCCCGTGGCCATCGTCGGGCCACGGGCCTACCAGGGTGGGGGCCTGACCCGGGCCGCCTTACGGGGTGGTTCCTACGTGGGGGCCGACGGGCCCGGGGAGCGGGTGGCCGCAGCAGCGGCCGCCGCCGGGGACGGGGAGCGAGCGCTGGTGTACTCGTATTGGGAGCACCTGGACCGGGCCGCGCATGTCCACGGTGTCGACTCGCCCCACTACCGCGCGGAGCTCGTCGCGGCCGACCGGTTCGCCGAGCACCTGGCCCGCCAACTCCCGACGGGGACCCGTCTGGTGATCACCGCCGACCACGGACTGCTGGACTGTCCCGACACCATCGACCTCGAGGAACTGACTGCCCTGTGGTCGGGGGTGTCCCGCGTGGCCGGGGAGCCCCGCCTGCGGCATGTGTATACGCAGCCGGGGTCCCGTACGGAAACGGTGGACCGCTGGCGGGATGTTCTCGGCCCTGCCGCCACGGTGGTGGACCGCGGGCAGGCGGTCTCCGACGGCTGGTTCGGTGATGTCACCGACGATGCGCACGAGCGCCTCGGTGATGTGATCGTGGTCGCTGAGGGACGACACCGCCTTGCACTACCCGGACAGGACGCCGGAGTGTCATCACTCATCGGCCAGCACGGCGCGATGTCGCCCGAGGAAATGACCGTCCCGCTCGTCGTCGTCGACGTCTGACCGGGTCCTTCAACGGTCGTCGCGCGGAGAACCGAACAGGACGTCGTCCCAACGTTCGGTGACGCCCTTGTCCTCCTCGTGCTGGTGCGTGGGCGCCACAGCGCCGGGTGACTCCGGACGTGGTGCGGCCGGCTGCGGTACCTGGCCCTGCAGTCGCCCTGCGGGGTGGTTGCCGAAACCGGAGCGGTTCGCCTGCGGCTCGTCGTCGTCGGGGACGTGGAGCAGTCGGGGCCGCGAGTCGCTGTCCGGCACCCCCTGCTCGATGAACCACCGCGCCTCGTCGTCCTCGGCCGAGAGGGACCCGGCCTCACTGTCGAACGACCAGGTCGCCACCCGGTCCCCCTGCCCGGCGGGGTAGGCCAGCAGGACGGTCCACAGACCGTCCTCGCGACGCCAGGAGTCCCAGCGGATGCTGTCCTCGTCGATACCCCGCTCGGAGAGTCGGCGCACCACGACATCGCCGAGGACGGGGTCATCCTCCCCGCGACCGACCGGGGTCTGCTGCGCGCGTTCCGCGATCCAACCGCGCTCCTGCAGGATGGGAGCGGCGAACGCCTCGACGCGCTCGACGGCCCACCCGGAGAACTCGGCGACCTCCATCGGCGTCGCACCGGCACGCAGGCGTGACTGGATGTCACGGGCGGTGACGGGGGTGTCCGAGACATCCATGTGGGTGCGGCCACCGCGGGTGGCCGAGCGGAGCCGCTCGTCGATCGCCAGCCGGTACCGGGTACCGTCCCCGCTCGACAGGATCAGGGCGGAACCATCGTCGGACAGTCCTACGAACGTCAGGTTGTTCATCGGTTCCTCGCAGCGGATGCGGTGTCCCGGTCGTCCCGGGATGGTCGGGGTACCCCGCAGCACGGGGTCGGCACCAGACTACGGGGTCGATTCGTCGGGGCCGGCGAGGCTACGCCGTAACACCGGCATCGACGCCACACTGACGAGCCCGGCGACCGCCGCTCCCCCCACCACGACGAGGTAGCCGGCCGATGCGCTCACCGTGTCGATCAGGTGACCGGCAACCGGCGCCCCGACTGCGAGGCCCACGGCGAGACCCGAGGTGGTCACCGTGAGCGCTTCGGTGAGGCGAGCGGCGGGGACGAGTCGCTCGACAAGTCCGACCGCCATGATCAGCAGTGGGGAGACGCCCATGCCGGCCACGCAGGCAGCGACCGCCAGCGCAGGCAGGCTCGTCACGAGAGGCAGTGGCAGCACGATCACCGCGAGGACGACGCCGGCCACGGCGAACTGGACGGGAACCGACGCCACGGCGTGGCGCGCCCCGAAGATGAGGCCGGTCACCAGGCTCCCGATCGCGTAGAGCGCCAGGACGAGTCCGGTGGCGCCCTCGTGGCCCAGTTCCCGGGTGAGGGCCACCGTCGTGACCTCGAAGGCACCGAACATGGCCCCCATGGCAGCGAGTGCGGCCGTGACCAGCACGAAGCCTCTGCTCACGAAACCCTGGCGAGCCGACCCCGCCGTCCTGCGGCGGGGAGCTGGTTGCGTCGCTCGCTGCGCAGCGAGCCACAGGCCCCCCACCGTCGCGAGCGCCGCGCAGAGCGCAAGGGCCCAGGGTTCGGAGAGCCGCAGCGCCACCACGGTCACGAGAGGTGGACCCACGATGAAGATCACCTCGTCGATGATCCCCTCGACGGCGAAGCCGGAACGCAGGCCGGGCTCGCCGTTCAGCATCGCGGCCCAGCGCGCCCGCACCATGGACCCGATGTTCGGGGTGCAGCCGCCGGCCACCACGAGTGCCGCAGCGGCCAGAGCGGGGGATCGGCCGGTCGACACGAGTGCTGCGAACGACAGTAGCCCCATCACCTGGAGGGCGAGCAGTGGAGGTGCGGCCGCTGCCTGTCCCCGGCGGTCCATCCACCGAGCTCCCCAGGGGCCCAGCACGGCCGCCGACAAGGCGTACACCGCGGACAGGGCTCCTGCGACGGCGAAGTTCGATCCATACGCCGTCACCATCAGGACGATCCCCAACGGGATCATGCTGATGGGCAGGCGCCCGACGAAGCCGGCCGTCACGAACGCGACCACTCCCGGGCGGCGCAGGACCTCGGTGTAGGTGGACAGCATCGCGGATCCGAGCCTAGCTGCGGTCCACCGGGGCGCGGTTGCACCCGTCGGCGTGACGGCTAGCGTGGGAGCGTGGAACCCGATGACGTCGATGCCCTGGTCGTGATGTCCTTCGGCGGCCCCGAGGCGATGGACGAGGTGATGCCGTTCCTCCGGCATGTCACGGCCGGCCGCGGCATCCCCGACGACCGCCTCACCGCCGTGGCGGAGCAGTACCGCGCCTTCGACGGGGTGTCCCCCCTCAACGAGTACAACCGGGAACTCGTGGCGCGGCTGTGTGCCCAGGCCCCCGACAGTTGGCTCGGCGATCGCGTCTATCTGGCCAACCGCAACTCCGATCCCTTCCCTGCCGACACCTTCCGTCAGATGCGGGACGCCGGGATCACCCGGGTCGCCGCCTTCGTGACCAGTGCTTTCTCGTCCTACTCCGGCTGCCGTCAGTACCGGGAGAACCTGGCGGTCGGCGCAGCGGCAGCGGACATCGGGGTGCGGGTGCTTCCCAAGTTCCACGACCACCCCCTCCTGGCCGACATCTGGGCGGATCGGGTGGCCGCTGCCGCTCCCGGAACCGGCGACCGCCTGATCTTCGTCACCCACTCGTTGCCGCTGACGCAGTCGCTGGGGGTCGTCCCGGGTGTCACCGGTTACCTGCCGCAGCACGAGGAACTCGGGGCGCGGATCGTGGAACGCGTCGCCGCGCGCACCGGGTCCGCACCCGACTGGACGCTGGCTTTCCAGTCCCGGTCGGGACCACCGCATCAGCCGTGGCTCGAGCCCGACATCTCGGCGGCGATCACCGCGGCATCGGAAGCCGGCGTGTCCCGCGTCCTCGTGGCACCGATCGGCTTCTGCTCCGACAACCTCGAGATCCGGTGGGACCTCGACACGGTCGCCGCCGAGACCGCCCGCGAGGTGGGTGTCGAGATGGTGAGACTCGAGCCACCCCAGTCCGACGCGCGTTTCACCGACATGATCTGGGACCTGTTGCGCCGGGGCAGCGGGATCTCATGTCAGGTCGCGTGCTGTCCCAACCCGCGGACCGATCTTCCGGCGGTGGGTCAGGCGTGAGCGTCGCCGAGGACCTCGACCTGGCCGAGTTGGCCCTGGCCATCGCCCGCGAGGCCGCCGACCTCCTCCTCGACGGCGCCGCGCGGGCTGCGGCCGTCGCGACGAAGAGTTCGGCGCACGACGTCGTGACCCAGAAGGACCGCGATTCCGAGGCCCTGATCCGCCGCCGGATCGCGCAGGCGCGACCGGGTGACCAGGTCCTCGGGGAGGAAGAGGGGACGATCGGTGCGGCCTCCGATGTCCGCTGGGTCGTCGACCCTCTCGACGGGACGGTCAACTACCTCTACGGCATCCCGTCCTGGGCCGTGTCCATAGGCATCGAGCGTGGCGGAGTGCCGTGCGCGGGGGTAGTGGTCGCTCCGGCGCTGGGGGAGCAGTACGTGGGGGTCGCCGGACAGGGGAGTTGGTCCGTGACCGGGACGGGCGAACGCAGTTCGCTCGCTGTGTCGGGGCTGACGTCACTGCAGGACGCCCTTGTCGGTACGGGGTTCGGGTACGTGCGGGAGCGTCGCGAACACCAGGGCCGTGTCCTCGCCGGCCTGGTTCCCCAGGTGCGTGACATCCGGCGGGTCGGTGCCGCGGCCGTCGATCTGTGCTGGGTGGCCGGCGGGCGGCTGGACGCGCATTACGAGCGGGGCCTGCAGCCGTGGGACCGCTCGGCCGGTTCGCTCATCGCCGCCGAGGCCGGGGCCGTCGTGGCCGGACTTCCGGGTGCCCCGGCCACGACCGGCCTGACGATCGTGTCGACCCCGGGGGTCTACGAACCGCTGGCCGCGGCGTTGGACGCCCTCGGCGTCCTCGAGGGTCCGTGAGCGGCGCTCTCGGGCCGGGCGGTCGTCAGCGGGACCTGCTCCACGAGTCGGGCTCAGCTGAGGCGCCGCAGTTCGGCGTTGTACCAGCGTGCGTTGCCGACGTAGACGTCCGCGGCAGCGAGGTTGGCGCCCTCCGGCACCCGGTCGGGGAAGATCTTCGCCGGGACGCCCAGCGCCATCGCGCCGGCCGGGACCTCCGTGTCGTTGGTCACGAGCGCCTGCGCCCCCACGAGCGCCCCGCGACGCACGACGGCCCGGTGCAGCACGACCGATCCGGATCCCACCAGGCACTCGTCCTCGATCAGGCAGCCCTCCAGATGGGCCCGGTGGCCGATCGTGCAGCGATCACCGATGACGGTGTCGAGGTCCGCGGTGCAGTGCACGATCGAGCCGTCCTGTACCGATGTCTGCGCGCCGACGCGGATGGCACCGTGGTCACCCCGCAGCACCGCGCCGGGCCACACGGTCGACTCGGGACCGATCGTCACGTTGCCGATGATGACGGCATCGGGGTGGATGAACGCCGAGTCTGAAATCACCGGTTCGTGTTCGCCGATGGCGTAGATGGGCATGGACGGACTCCTCACAGCGCTTGAGGAGAGGATGGCACGCTGACCGCGGCCACGGGTGTGATGCGACTCACCCGGGTCACGGGGGTGTCCTCGGCGGGAAAGTGGGGCAGAATGCCCGCGCCGCCTCAGTTAAGAACCAGGTAGGAGATGACGGCAGCCGATGGCCACCGACTACGACGCACCGCGCAAGACCGATGACGATGTCACCGACGAGAGCATCGAGGAACTGAAAGCCCGCCGCAGTGACCGGGGCAGCGCGAGCGTGGACGTCGACGAGACCGAGATGGCGGAGAATCTCGAGCTTCCGGGCGCCGACCTGTCGGACAAGAGCCTCGAGGTGACCGTTCTGCCCAAGCAGTCCGATGAATTCACCTGTTCCGAGTGTTTCCTGGTGCACCACGTCAGCCAGCTCGCCGACGAGAAGAACCGCATCTGCTCCGACTGCCTGGGCTGATCGACGAACCTGGGGCGCGACTACACGGTCTCGATCGTGGTGAGGTCCTGGCGGGCCTCGGCATTGACGGTGGCACGGGCCACCTCACGGGTGACGAGGGTGTTCACCAGGGCCGCGACCACGGCCGCTCCTGCCGCATAGACGAGGACGCTGCGCAGTGGGGTGTCGAGGTCGTCCGCCGCGGGGGGCTGGTTGCCGGTCGCCAGCGCGTACCCGCCGTTGAGGGCGCGGCGCGCCACCCACACGCCACCCATGGCGATCAGCGGAGCGGTGATCTTGAGAATGTCGGCACTGGTCACGGTGTCTCCCTGCTGCTGTGCAGATGTTCCTGCGGGTCGGCCGCACCGGACGGCGCGCCCGGTCGACCGACGGACCGCTTCTGCGTCGACCCTAGCGTGCCTGCCCGGGCGGCGCGGACGGCCTGTGCCAGAGCTTCCGGATCACGGGCCGACACCAGCCAGAACGGGTGTGGGTCGCGCGCATCAGCCACGCTGACCCGAACGCTGCGGGCGGTCGCCCACGTGCGCAGGAGAACGAAGGCAGCAGGATCGAAGTCCCGGGTGCGGGCCCGCGCGCTGGCCTCGGGGTCGAGTGTCGTCACCTCGCCGGCGAATCGGACCGGGAGGCGTGCCCGGCCGACCCGGAGCACACACTCGTCGACGCTGATCGTGACCGTGCTCGCCACCAGCAGCAGTCCGGTGCCCAGAGCGAGGGCGGTCGCCGCCGCCATCCCTGCGACGGGACCCAGCGCGAATCCGTAGGCGACGCCGACGCCGCCTGCGAAGAGAGCCCCGAGGGTCCACACCCACCACGGTGGCGAGAGTCGCTCCCGGTAGGTCACGGTCGTGCCGTCCCGGCCCTCCTCGCACGTCATGCTCCGATCGTCGCACGGCGACGGCGGCGTGGCGGTGGGTCGCAGCAGATCCACCAGCAGGGTCGCGCGGCCGGGGATCGCCGGGCACTAGGCTTCGGGTGTGAGCGAGATTCCCGAACGGCACGCGCAGGCTCCAGCGCCGGGAACCGTGCTTCCCAGCCACTTCCCCTACTGTTTCGGATGCGGCAGCGACCATCGCAGCGGCCTGCACCTCACCATCACCGCAGCGGAGGACCTGACCATGCTCGGCCGCTTCGTTGTCGCAGAAGAGCATCAAGGGGCCCCCGGGCTCATCCACGGCGGGGTGCTGGCCGCTGCCTTCGACGAGGTCCTCGGCGCCTGCAACTGGCTCCTCCTTGCGCCTGCCGTCACAGGGCACCTGTCCGTCGACTTCCGGAAGCCCGTCCCCGTGGGCGCCACGGTGACGATCCGCGCCTCCATCGACGGCGTCGACGGCCGCAAGGTCCACACGACCGGGGATGGCCGGTTCGACGACGGCACCCTCGTCGCCGAGGCGACGGGGCTGTTCGTCCAGGTCCCCCTGGAGCATTTCGCCCGCCACGGCGGACGTCGGGACGTCGACGAGATCGCCCGTGATCTGCGCACCGGTCTGGAGATCAACCCGTGAGCGGGATCCCCGAGGTCGATGTCCTCGTCCGACGGCTGGCACCGGACGTGCCGATGCCGAGCCGCGGCCATCCCGGCGACGCAGGTCTGGATCTCGTCGCCACTCGGGACGTGACCCTGCAACCCGGTGAGCGTGTCCTGGTACCCACCGGCATCGCCATCGCGCTACCCCCCGGCTGGTACGCCGCCGTGGTGCCGCGCAGCGGACTGGCCGTCAAGCAGGGCCTCGGCATCGTCAACAGCCCCGGGACGGTCGATGCCGGGTACCGCGGCGAGATCCAGGTCTGTCTGATCAATCTGGACCCCGAGTGCCCTGTCACGGTCTCGCGCGGGGACCGGATCGCGCAGATGGTGGTGCAACAGGTGCCCCAGGTGCGGTTGCATGAGGTCGAGCAACTCCCCGGCAGTGCGCGGGGAGTCGGCGGGTTCGGGTCCACCGGCATGGGATCCCAGGAAGGAAACCGATGATCTTCAAGCGCAACAAGGACGACGTCGACGAGGCCGGCCCAGATCCCATGGCGGAGGACCTCGATCCTCAGGGTGAGGCCGAGGTGGCGGCGGGTGAGGACCTCGCCGGTGCCCTGGCGGCCCTCGACCGCACCGAGGGGCCTTTCGACATCTCCGAGGTCGAGGAGCCCGACGCGATGGCGGCCGAACGCATCGATTTCGGTGCCATCCAGGTGCCCCTCATCGACGGGCTCGAGATCCGGCTGGAACTCGACCAGGAGACCAACGACCCCTTGGCACTCACACTCGTGCGCGGCCAGGGAGCAGTGCAGGTGCGGGCGTTCTCCGGTCCGCGCAGCGGCGGCGGCTGGGAGACAGTGCTGGGCGACCTGCGTACCGAGATCACCGAAGGCGGCGGTGACGTCGACGAGTCGGTCGGGCCCTTCGGTGTCGAAGTGGCTGCGGCCGCGAGCGGAGTGGACGATCAGGGCAACCAGGTCGTCCAGCCGATCCGGTTCGTGGGGGTGGACGGCCCCCGCTGGCTGCTGCAGGGCGTGTTTTTCGGGGAGGGCACCGACAATGAACGGGCGGGCGCACTGGAGGAGGTCTTCCGCTCACTCGTGGTGGTGCGAGGAGACACCGCGATGCCCGTGGGCGCCATGTTGCCGCTCACCGTACCCGAGCAGGTGCCCGGGCAGGTGGAGGAGACCTCCGCTCAGCCGTCGGACGCCCCGCCGTCGGATGACGACGGGTCCTGAACCCAGGCACGGCTGAGCGCGTCGCGCGCTGCTCGCCCGAACACCGCCAGGTCCCCGGCGGGGTCGCTGCGGCCCACTGTTGTCGAGGCCGACCGGGGGATGCAGTGGGCCCACCGCGCCACCACAGTCTGCGGGTGCAGGGGGTCATCGCGCAGGGCCACCAGACCGACCGGGACCGGGATCCGGGCCAGGTCGTTCTCACCCGGACCCGGTTGTCCCGCCGCTTCGGCCAGTTCGACCGCCAACTCCCCCGGCCCCCGCAGCGCCCATGCCTCGACGAGTTCGGGCGTCACCCAGTCGTCGGGGTCCAGTTCGGCCAACACACCCGGAGGGCCCAGCGCCGATACGGCCGCGGCAGCGGCTCCCGTCATCGCGGCCACCGCATCCGGAGGACCGGTCCAGGCCGGCATGACCAGGAGGCCTCCCACGATGTGGGACGGAAGGTCCGGCCGCGCCAACAGGCGTGCCGCTGCGTGCGCACCCAACGAGACGCCCCCCAGGATGGTCGGCACGTCCGTGTCCGCGGCGGCGGCGAGGGCGGACATGACGGCTCCGACGTGTCCTGTGCGATCCGACACGTAGCGGCACCCCGCAACGCCCACGGCACGTGCCGGGAAGGCCCTGGCGAGGAACTCCTCGCTGGACCCGGCCCCGTGAGCCATGACCAGGTGGCACTCGCTCAGGGCGGGTCGGTCGCTGTCGGTCACCCCATCATGGTGGACCACGTTGGTTCACCGTCGTCGGGCGGTTACGGTTGAGGCATGGGTCTCCTCGATACCGCGCGCACTCGCTTCCGGTCGGGACTGTCGCGCAGCGCCACTGAGGAGAAGGACCTCAGGCAGGTCGCTGCCGAGTCCGGAGCGACCCCGATCACCTCGTGCCGGCGCGGCGACGAAGTCACCACGTGCGGTGTCCTGAGCAGCGTGATGGTCCGCCCGCGGGCTGGGGCGCCTGCCCTCGAGGCCGACCTGTACGACGGCACGGCCCACCTCACCCTCGTGTGGCTCGGTCGTCGGCAGATCGCCGGCATCGAGGCGGGTAGGGCGGTCGTGATCCGCGGTCGGATGACCTGCATGGACACCGGGATCACCATCTTCAACCCCCGGTACGAGCTGCGGCCGCGTGGGACGACGTGAGCGGGTCACGCGTCGGTTCGGAGGAGATGTCCAAGGCCCTCGCCAACGGCATCGGTGGCAGTCGGGGCCTGATCGACTCGAGCCTGCCGACCGCGATCTTCCTCGTGGTCTATCTCGTCAGCGGCTCGCAGTTGATGCCGGCCGTGTGGGCGGCGCTGGCCGGCGGGATCATCGTCGCGGTCCTGCGCAAGGTGCGCGGCGAGCCACTGCAACAGATCGTGGCGGGGCTGATCGGGGTGGGGATCGCCGCGTTCCTGGCCGCCAGGACAGGGAAGGCCGAGGACTTCTTCCTGCCGGGACTCCTCATCAATCTCGCGTACGCCGCTGTCTTCGCCGTGTCGGCGCTCATCCGGCGCCCGCTGGTGGGCTATGCCGCCGGTGCCGTCACCGGCGACCTGACGTCATGGCACTCCGATCCTGCTGCCCGGCGTGCGGCGACGGTGAGCACGTGGCTGTGGGCGGCGATGTTCACCGTGCGAGTCATGGTGCAGGTGCCGTTGTATTTCGCAGGACTGGTCGGCGCCCTGGGGGTCGCCAAGTTGGCGCTCGGCTGGCCGCTGTTCCTGCTGGTGGCCTACATGAGCTACCGGATCATGGCGCCGGTGCTGCGCCGGGACGTCGAGGATGACGAGCCCGACCCCGGAGAAGCTCCCGTGCCGGACCCTGTGGATCAGCAGAGCACTGTCGACCCGCCTCCACTCGACGCCGCCGCAGCGGACCGACCACCCGGCGATCAGTCCTCGTCGTAGTCCGCGGAGCGGTGGATGTGACCGGGGGCCAGCAGCTGCTGCAGGTCCTCTTCCTGGGCCGGGGCACACACGAACAGAAGTTCGTCACCGGACTCGAGTGGATCGTCAGGGGTGGGGGCGATCACGTGTGTCCCTCGGACGATCGCGACGAGGGCGGTGTCCGTCGGCCATGCGACATCCCCCACCCGGCGGCCCGAGATCTCGGAGTCGGCGGGCAACGTCAGTTCCACGAGATTGGCCTCTCCCTGCCGGAACGTGAACAGGCGGACGAGGTCACCCACCGTCACTGCCTCCTCGACCAGCGCCGACAGCATCCGTGGGGTCGAGACCGCCACGTCCACCCCCCACGACTCGTCGAACATCCACTCGTTCTTGGGATGGTTGACGCGGGCCACGACTCGAGGCACGCCGTACTCGGTCTTGGCGAGCAGTGAGACGACGAGGTTCGACTTGTCGTCCCCGGTGGCGGCGACGACCACCTGACAGTTGGGCAGGTCGGCCTCATTGAGGGAGGCGATCTCGCAGGCGTCGGCCAACAGGATCTCCGCCCCCTTGACGATGCTCCCTGCCACTATCTCCGGATCCCGGTCGATGAGCAGGACGTCGTGGCCGTTGGCGATCAACTCGCGGGCGATACTGCGTCCGACCTTGCCGGCGCCGGCGATGGCTACACGCATGTCAGTGGGCCTCCTTCGGAGGCTGCTGGAGCGCCTCCTGCACCTGCGATTTCTCGTCAGCGCGCATGATGACGTGGAGCAGATCCC
>CAIWTL010000124.1 GCA_903915555.1 uncultured Micrococcales bacterium
CCGGGACCTCGCAGAGGTAGAGACGGCAGCCGAGCCCGACGTCCTCGACACCATGCGCGACAAGGAGGTCCTGCTCCACCATCCCTATGACTCGTTCTCGACCTCCGTACAGCGGTTCCTGGAGCAGGCCGCCGCCGACCCCCAGGTGCTGGCGATCAAGCAGACCCTGTACCGCACCAGTGGCGACTCCCCC
This sequence comes from uncultured Micrococcales bacterium, assembly GCA_903915555.1. Taxonomy (GTDB): domain Bacteria; phylum Actinomycetota; class Actinomycetes; order S36-B12; genus CAIWTL01. Next base: position 194 of record CAIWTL010000124.1, read on the forward strand.
ATCATCGATGCGCTGGTGGACGCGGCCGAGGCCGGCAAGCAGGTCCTCGCCCTCGTCGAGATCAAGGCCCGGTTCGACGAGCAGGCCAACATCAAGTGGGGCCGCAAGCTCGAGCGCGCAGGAGTCCACGTGGTCTACGGACTCGTCGGACTCAAGACCCACTGCAAGCTCAGCATGGTCGTGCGTGATGACGGTGACAGGCTGCGCCGCTACATCCACATCGGCACCGGCAACTACCACCCCAAGACCGCGCGCCTCTACGAGGACTTCGGCCTGCTCACCACCGACCCCCTGGTGGGCGAGGACGTCAGCCGGCTGTTCAATGTGCTGTCGGGCTACTCGATGAACAACGAGTACGACCGACTGCTGGTGGCACCGCACTCCGTCAGGTCCGGTCTGGTGGAGCGCATCGAGCGAGAGGTCGCACATTACCGGGCGGGGCGCTCCGCCCGGATCAGGTTCAAGTGCAATTCGATCGTGGATGAGCGCATCATCGACGCTCTCTACCGAGCGGCGCAGGCCGGCGTACCCACCGACATCTTCGTCCGGGGCATCTGCGCGATCCGCCCCGGCATCCCTGGTACCGAGGACCGGCTGCGCATCATCAGCATCCTCGGCAAGTTCCTCGAGCATTCCCGGACCTATGAGTTCGCCAACGGGGGAGACACCGAGGTCTGGATCGGATCGGCCGACCTCATGCACCGCAACCTCGACCGGCGCGTCGAGACCCTGGTGAAGCTCGAGAGTCCGGAGCATGTCCAGGAGGTGGCAGGCCTGTTCGATCTCGCGTTCGACCCTGGAACGTCGGCCTGGGATCTCAACAACGACGGCAGCTGGACCCGTAGGATCGTCGACGAAGAGGGCCGGGACCTGGTCGACTACCAGGACACGGTCATCAGGATGAGGACCAGCCGCCGGGGAGTGTGACCCATGGGCCCGACGCCCACAACCCATCGGGAAGTCGAGAAGAAGCTGCGCGTCCACGCGCTGTTCCGCCTCCCGGACCTGTCCCAGATCGACGGGGTGGGTTCGGTGACTGCGTTGCCCACGATCACCCTGACGGCGGTCTACCACGACACCGAGGATCTGCGGCTGTTCCGCTGGGGGATCACGCTGCGCCGCCGGGAGGGCGGTGACGACGCCGGCTGGCACATCAAGTTCCCCGTCGAGGGTGAGGGCGACGGCGTCCGCGACGAGGTCCGATTCCCCCTGTCCGAGGGGCGGGCGGGCGAGGTTCCGGGGGCCATCAGGGAGATGCTGACCTCCCTCACGCGCGAGCAGATCCTGGTGCCCGTCGCCACGCTGCGCACCGAGCGGACCCCCTACGTCATCGACGACGAGGACGGCGAGCCCTCCCTCGAACTCGTCGACGACACCGTGAGCATCCTCGACGGCAAGCACGTTGCCGCGCGGTTCCGGGAGATCGAGGTCGAGGCCCTCACCGACGAGGCGGCCCGCGGAAGCCTCATCGGTGAAGTCGTCTCGGCGCTCCAGGCGCAGGGCGCGATCCCCGGCTCATCCTCGAAGGCCGCCACCGCGGTCGGACCGCGGGCATCGGCACCGCCCGACGTGGTCGAGATGGGGTCCGTGTCCCCGCGCGATCCGGCCGGCGACGCGGTCCGCGCCCACATCGCCAAACATGTGCGACGCTTCCTTATGCAGGACGTACGGGTACGGCGCGACCTGCCGGATTCGGTGCATCAGATGCGCGTCGCCGCGCGCCGGCTGCGCAGTGGACTCAAGGGATTCGGCCCTCTGGTGGATGCGGACTGGTCCCGTCACCTGCGCGACGAGTTGGGGTGGATCGCCGGTCAGCTGGGCGGCGTTCGCGATACCGAGGTCATGATCGAACGACTCGACGAACGGGCCGCCGACCTCCCCCCTGACGAGCAGTTCCTCGCCCAGACGGCCGTGGACAAGGAGCTGGGGGCCCGTATCACCGATGCCCGCCAGCACGCCCTGGCCGCCCTGCGCAGTGAGCGGCACCGGCAACTGCTCGTCGACCTCGTCGAGGCCGTGACCGACCCCCAGTTGACCCCGCTGGCCGACGAGAGTTGCGCAGTGGCCCTGCCCCCTCTTGTGGAGAAGACCTGGAAGCGGCTGGCCAAGGATGTCGCGGACCTGCACCTCGACAGCCCCGCCTACCCGTGGCACGAGACCCGGATCGCGGCGAAGAAGGCCCGGTATGCGGCCGAGGCCGTGGAGCCGGTCTTCGGCCGGCCGGCGAAGGACCTGGTGAAGGCTCTCGAAGAGGTCACCGAGATCCTGGGGGACCATCAGGATGCTCACGTCGCGCAGACCACCCTCAAGACTCTGGCGGCCGAGGGTGACATCGACGCCGCCACAGGTTTCGCGCTCGGCCTGCTGTATGCCCTCGAGATCGAGTACGAGATGAACCTCCGCAGGGAGTTCACACGGCTCTGGCCCAGGATCAAGAAGGTCCACGACTCGACCGACCTGACCTGATGGCCGTTCCCATCCAGGCTGCAGGGGTCGTCCTGCTGCGCGAGACCGGGTCGCGTGGGCCGAAACTGCTGATCGTCCACCGGCCGTCCCACAAGGACTGGTCGTTGCCGAAGGGGAAGCTCGACAAGGGCGAGCATGTGGTCACGGCCGCGGTCCGGGAGTGCGACGAGGAGACCGGGATCGTGCCGATCCTCGGGCCGTACATCGGCCGACAGACCTATCCCGTGATGGGCCGACCCAAGACCGTCGACTACTGGGTGGCCACGCCCGGCAGTGACAACGGTTTCACCCCGGACAGCGAGATCGACGAGATCCGCTGGGTCACCCCCGACCAGGCCCGGTCGATGCTCACGTACAAGCGTGACGCCCAGATCGTGCGCAGTGCGCTTGCGCTGCCACGGACGTCCCCCCTGATCGTCCTTCGGCACGCGACCGCCACGAAGCGGTCCGACTACTCGGGCAAGGACGACGGGAACCGCCCACTGACCGGCAAGGGACGCAGTGAGGCGAAGTCGCTGGTCCCCCTGCTGCGGGCGTTCGGCATCGACCGAATCCACAGTTCGGACTCGGCACGCTGCATCCAGACGGTCCAGCCGTACGCCTCCCAGGCCCGCGTCACCATCGAACAGGAGCCGCTGTTCAGCGAGCCGGGGTTCGAGGACAGACCCAAGGCCGCACTGCGTCGCATCGAGAACCTGGCCGAGTCGTCACACCGACTGTGTGTCTGCTCCCACCGACCCGTTCTCCCCACCCTGCTGCGGCCGTTCGCCGCCGCCGCGGGCAAGAAGGACCCGTCCGTCTTCAAGGAACCGCTGGAACCCGCCGAGATGGTCGTGGTCCACCGCAGGATCACACGCAGCGGCTGGCGGTTCGTGGCCGCCGAACGCCTCGAGGGCTGATCCGGTTCCGGTCGCCTGCTGCGCGTCAGTCGGGGAGGTGGGCGGCGAGATCGGCGGTCAGTCCGTCCAAGAGGTCCACGACCTCCTGGACCGCGTCGGGGGACAGGCCCGCGACGGGCGGCACCTCCCACAGCACGACCCGCTTCTCTGTGGGGACCGATCCGGGGAGATCGCCGAGAACCACCACGATGTCCGCGGCCGCCATCACGCCGTCGCTGACCGGCTTGGGGAACTCCTTGACGGGGTCCGCCCCCAACTGCAGGAGCGGCTCGGACACCTCCGGAAGCAACTGGGTGGCCGGCTCGAAGCCTCCCGACCAGGAGTGCGCGCGTGAGCCCGCATGACGTTCGAACAGGGCGCGCGCCAATTGGGAGCGACCGGCGTCCCCGGAGTCGACGAACAGGACCACGGGCAGCGAATCCTGATGCCCCTCGGCCTTGACCAGAGCGATCAGCTCCTGCCGCACATACCGTTCGGCGAGGACGGGGACCCATGAGTCGACCTCGGCGTCACTGGAGAACTCGGCGAAACCCTGGTCCACGAAAAGGGTGATCGTTCCTGGATCCACGAGACCCGCGAACTCCCCCGCCAGGCGCGCCAACACGTGGTCGCGGGCGACGTCGTTGTTCACCGCCGCCCCTCTTCGCCGGCGGTCATCCGTAGCGGCCCGACACGTAGTCCTCGGTGCGCTGGTCCTTCGGCTGGGTGAAGATCGTGTGGGTCACGTCGAACTCCACGAGTTCCCCGTACCGTTCGCCCTTGTCGTCGAGTTTGGCGGTGAAGAACGCCGTACGGTCCGAGACACGCGCCGCCTGCTGCATGTTGTGCGTGACGATGATGATCGTGTAGTCGCTCGCCAGCTCCTGCATCAGGTCCTCGATCTTGAGGGTGGCGATGGGGTCCAGCGACGCGCAGGGCTCGTCCATCAGGATGATCTGCGGGCGCACGGCGATGCACCGCGCGATGCACAGGCGCTGCTGCTGGCCGCCGGAGAGGGCCAGCCCGCTGGACTTCACCTTGTCCTTGACCTCGTCCCACAGCGCTGCGCGGGTCAGGGCCTCCTCGACGACATCGTCGAGCCCCTTCTTCTGTCCCAGCACACGCGGGCCGTAGGCGATGTTGTCGTAGATGGACTTGGGGAAGGGGTTCGGCTTCTGGAAGACCATTCCGATGTGGCGGCGCACCTCGACCGGGTCGACGTCCGGGCCGTAGATGTCCTCACCCTGCACCGTGACGGAGCCTTCGACACGCGCACCGGGGATGAGGTCGTTCATGCGGTTCAGCGACCTGAGCAACGTCGACTTGCCGCAGCCGGACGGGCCGATGAGTGCCGTGATCTCGTTGCGTCGCATGTCCATGGAGACCCCGCGGAGGGCGTGGTAATCGCCGTACCAGACACCGACATCCCTGAGGTCGACGATCGCCTCACCGGCACTGGGGCGGGGAGCCTTCGGGTTGTCCATGGTGAGGCGGGGCAGCCCCGCCGGCGTGTCATGGCCGTCAGACATCAGCCCTCCCTCCAGTGCTGCGGACTCTATCGTGGGCTCGGTCGTCATGGCTCACCACTTCTTCTGATACTTGTTGCGGAGGAAGATCGCGGCCCCGTTCATGATCAACAGAACGATGAGCAGCACGATGCAGAGGGCGGCGGCGAGCACGTGGAACTCGTCCCGCGACTGTGACACCCAGTTGTAGATCTGGATGGGCATGACCGTGTAGGAACTGAGCAGACCGTTGGGGTTGAACGTGATGAACGTGACAGCCCCGAGCAGCAGCAGGGGAGCCGCCTCGCCGATGGCCCGGGACAGCGCCAGGATCGCACCGGTCGCCGTACCGGGTGTCGCGGCCGGAAGCACCTGCTTCCAGATGGTCTGCCACTTGGTGGCGCCCAGGGCCATGGAGCCGAACCTGATGGACTGCGGAACAGCCCGGATCGCCTCACGGGTCGAGATGATGATGACCGGCAGGATCAACAGCGACAGCGTCAGGGCCGCGGTGATGACCGTCTGCCC
>CAIWTL010000125.1 GCA_903915555.1 uncultured Micrococcales bacterium
CGCCCGTCGTCGAAGATCGCATTGCCCAAGCCCGTCCCCAGGGTCATGACGACCTCGAACCCGAATCCCGTCACCGCGCCCGCCCCGGCCACCTCGGCGTCGTTCAGCACGATCGACGGCAGCCCCAGTCGCTCCGCCACCGCGGCCTGCGCGTCGAAATTGCGCCATGCCGCCAGCAGCGCCGGGTCCACCGTCGTGTGCGGGCCGCGCTTGGTCACGTAATGGGGGGTCGACACGACACGACCGTGACGGATCATTCCGGGCATCCCGACCGTGACCCGATCGGCGGCGGGGAGCCGGTCCGCCAGGCCGGCCAGGATCCCGATGAAGCGGTCCGGGGGCAGGGGGTAGGGGGTTCGGACCCGCACCTGCTCGGCGGTCATCTGACCCAGGGGGTCCAGCACGGACCCCTTGATACCTATACCGCCGCAGTCGATCGCGAGTGTGAGGGTGGCCACACGGCCCATCGTGCCGCCTGGCCGACCGCGACACCTGCCGATCCGCAGGATCCCCGTTCGAGTACCTCGTGGTGCCGCCCCGCGTGGTGGGGCGGCACCACCCACGAGATACATTCGATGTAGAGCCCGCCCGAGGAGTTGAGTCCGTGCGCATCGGAGTTCCCCGCGAGTCCAAGCCCGGCGAGCGCAAGGTTGCGGCAACACCCAAGACCGTCGAACAGTTGATCAAGCTCGGCTACGACGTGTCCGTCCAGGCCGACGCCGGGGCAGGCGCGTCCTTCGACGATGCCGCGTATGAGGCCGCGGGGGCGACCATCGCCGGCGAGGACGTGTGGGACCGCGACATCATCCTCAAGATCAACCCCCCGGATCCCGCCGAGGTCGCACTGCTGCAGGCGGGGCAGACGGTCATCGGTCTTCTCGCGCCGGCGTTCGACCCCGATCTCGTCGAAGCCCTGTCGCAGCGGGGCGTCACGGCCCTGGCCATGGATGCCGTGCCGCGCATCTCGCGGGCGCAGTCGCTGGACGTCCTGTCCTCGATGGCCAACATCGGGGGCTACCGCGCCGTCATCGAGGCCGCCAACGAGTTCGGCTCCTTCTTCACCGGTCAGGTGACCGCCGCGGGCAAGGTCCCCCCGGCCAAGGTGCTCGTGGTGGGTGCGGGTGTCGCGGGGTTGGCTGCCATCGGAACGGCAGGAAGCCTCGGGGCGATCGTGCGCGCCTTCGACGCCCGACCTGAGGTGGCCGAGCAGGTCGAGTCGATGGGGGCCGAGTTCCTCGCGATCGACGTCGAGGACAGCGGGCCGAGCGCGAGCGGCTACGCCAAGGAGATGGGCGAGGATTTCAACCGCAAGGCCGCGGAGTTGTACGCCGAGCAGGTCAAGGACGTCGACATCGTCATCACGACCGCCCTCATCCCCGGCAAGCCCGCGCCGCGCCTCATCACCGAGGAGATGGTGGCCACCATGAAGCCCGGCAGCGTGGTGGTGGACATGGCCGCGTCCAACGGCGGCAACGTCGCCGGCTCGGTCGCCGACGAGCGGGTCGTCACGGACAACGGGGTCACGATCCTGGGCTACACCGATCTGCCGGGTCGCCTGCCCACGCAGGCCTCCCAGCTGTTCGGCACGAACCTCGTCAACCTCCTCAAACTGCTCACCCCCGAGAAGAACGGCGAGATGGTCCTCGATCTCGACGACCCCGTCGTGCGGGGGATGACCGTCGTGGACCGGGGTGAGGTGATGTGGCCGCCCCCGCCGGTTCAGGTCTCCGCGGCTCCCGCCCCAACTCCCGCGCCGATCCCGGCGGAACCTGTCCCCGCCAAAGCGCCCATGAGCGACGGCCGGAAACTGGGACTCATCGCGGTGGCGGCAGCGCTCTTCCTGGGTCTGTCCGCGGTGTCACCCGAACCGTTCCTCGGCCACTTCATGGTGTTCGCCCTCGCCGTCGTCATCGGCTTCTACGTGATCGGTAACGTGCACCACGCCCTGCACACCCCGCTGATGTCGGTGACCAACGCGATCAGCGGAATCATCCTCGTCGGCGCCCTGCTGCAGGTGGGGCACGGCGACTGGGTCACCGTCCTGGCCTTCATCGCCATCCTGGTCGCGAGCATCAACGTCTTCGGCGGGTTCACCGTGACCGCCCGGATGTTGCGCATGTTCAGGCGGGAGGACTCGATCCGATGATCTCGCTGACGCTCGTCCAGGGCTCCTACATCGTCGCGGCATTGCTGTTCATCGCTGCTCTCGCCGGACTCTCGAGGCACGAGAGCGCGCGGATGGGCAACCGCTACGGCATCTTCGGCATGGCCATCGCGCTCGTGTTCACCGTCGCCGCCGCTGTTATCGGTGTCAACGGACTGGGCGATGCCAACGACCGCTCCGGCAGCGGACTCACCGGCTTCGCGCTCATCGTCGCCGCTATGGCCATCGGTGGGGCCATCGGGATCTGGCGGGCGCGACGCGTCGAGATGACCGGCATGCCGGAGCTGATCGCCATGCTGCACAGCTTCGTCGGCCTGGCTGCGGTGCTCGTCGGCTGGAACTCGTCTTATGAGACCGACGTCCCCTATCCGGCCATCCATGACGCCGAGGTCTTCATCGGTGTCTTCATCGGCGCAGTGACCTTCACCGGCTCGATCGTGGCCTACCTGAAGCTGTCCGGTCGGATCAAGTCCGCACCCATGATGCTGCCCGCCCACAACGCGGTGAACCTGGGAATCATCGTCGTCTCCGTGGTCATGACGGTCGTGTATGTGGCCATGCCGCATGACGACACGATGGTCCGCCAGTCGCTGTTGTTCGCCATGACACTGCTGGCGTTGTTCCTCGGCTGGCACCTCGTCGCCTCCATCGGCGGTGGTGACATGCCGGTCGTGGTGTCGATGCTCAACAGCTATTCCGGCTGGGCCGCTGCCGCTGCCGGCTTCCTCCTCAGCAACGATCTGCTGATCATCACCGGGGCCCTCGTCGGCTCCTCCGGTGCCTACCTGTCCTACATCATGTGCCAGGCGATGAACCGGTCGTTCCTGTCCGTGATCGCCGGTGGTTTCGGCGTCGAGGCGGGGACGGTGTCCTCCGACGTCGATTACGGCGAACACCGGGAGATCTCAGCGGAGGGGGCCGCGGAACTGCTGTCGTCGGCCCGATCGGTCGTCATCACCCCCGGCTATGGGATGGCAGTCGCCCAGGCCCAGTACCCGGTCGCCGAACTGACCCGCCAGTTGCGTGACCGCGGTGTCGACGTCCGCTTCGGCATCCACCCGGTCGCCGGTCGGCTGCCCGGTCACATGAACGTGCTGCTCGCCGAGGCGAAGGTCCCCTATGACGTGGTGCTCGAGATGGACGAGATCAACGACGACTTCCCCGAGACCGACGTCGTCCTCGTCATCGGGGCCAACGACACGGTGAACCCCGCCGCGATCGACGAGCCGAACAGCCCGATCGCCGGGATGCCGGTGTTGAACGTGTGGGACGCGAAGGACGTCATCGTCTTCAAGCGCTCCATGGCCACGGGCTACGCCGGTGTCCAGAACCCGCTGTTCTTCAAGGACAACACCCAGATGCTCTTCGGGGACGCCAAGGAGCGGGTGGAGGACATCCTCAAGGCCCTGTGAGCTGGGGTCGTCCCGATGTCGGCGATGGGCAGTGACCAGGTCAACACGATGTCTTCCCCGTTGCCCTTCCCAGGTGACCGACCTGGTGACACCATCGGTCGGGGAGGTCGAACGATGGATGACGCGGGCGTGGACTTCGCCTTCGTGGCGTGGCGCGAGGACGACGGGTGGCACCTGCTGCCCGCTCCCAGCGACGCCGCCGACGACCTCGACCGCCTCGTAGCCTTCGCCCGTCGCCATCAGGGACACACCGGCTGTCTGGCGTTCGTCTCCGTGGGCGAGGAGTTCTTCATCTGCCTGCGCATCCAGGGTGCGCTCGTGCGGATCCTCCTCTCGGACGTGGCCGCCGCACTCGACTGGCCCCTCGCCGAGCAGGCAGCGGAACTGCTCGGCCTCGACATCGACGCCCTCGACGATGTCGAGGAGATGGACAGCCTCGAGCCCGCCGGGGACCTGACTCTCCTCGCCGACCACGGGCTGTCGGCGGCGGACCTCGACCTGCTGTGCGCCGACCCCGAGTTGTATCCCGACGAGCAGATCGGCTCCATCGCCGCGCGCGCCGGGTTCGGCGGCGAACTGACGTCCCTCCTCGACGTGGCCCCCGCTTGACGGGGTTCGTCGGACAGCGGGAGGCCTCCCTCATGCGCGAGGCCCTCCTCGTGGCTGAGCAGTCGTCGACCGACGACATCCCCATCGGAGCGCTCGTGCTGCGGGACGACGAGGTGGTGGCCAGGGCGGCCAACGACCGTCGTTCGGGCACCGACCCCACCGCCCATGCCGAGATCCTGGCCATGAGGGCTGCGGGCGCCGCCCTGGGGACCTCGCGTCTGTCGGGATGCGAACTGATCGTGACGCTGGAGCCGTGTCCGATGTGTGCCGGTGCTGCGGTCGCCGCGCGGCTCGACAGGATCGTCTTCGGTGCGTGGAACGACCGCTACGGCGCCTGCGGGTCCCTGTTCGACATCCCCCGTGACCGGCGACTCCACCACCGCGTCGAGGTGGTGGGCGGTGTCCTCGCCGAGGAGACCGGGAGCCTGGTCACGCGGTTCCTCGCGCAGCGCAGGTAGGGGCGAACGCGGTGGGGGAACCCGGCCGGGCCGTCAACGGCAAGACGGTCTCCTGCCGGTGATCGGATCCGCGTCGGCCTGCGCCGATGTCAGGGGTACGGATTGCCGGCGGCGCACCGGTACCGGGTATCCTCGTCGGCGGTGGCGTGTCCGAGCGGCCAAAGGAGCACGCCTCGAAAGCGTGTGTGGGGGCAACTCCACCGTGGGTTCGAATCCCACCGCCACCGCCATGCCGTCCCGGCTGGATGGGCCACTGTCAGGTTCCCACCGGGGTGCCGAGGATCCGGTTGCGGCGGCCCTCCAGCCGGCCGGCCGTGATCTCGATGTGCTCGATCCACACCGCGTCCCACTCACAGGTCTGGACGAGGGCGACGCCCGCCTTGTCGTGGGGCGCCAGGGTGACGGCTTCAGCGCCGCCCTCGTGGGCGAGCTGTTGGACGTTGGGCCGAGGCCCTTCCTGCAGCGACGATGACGTGCTCGTGTAGACCGGGTCGACCCCCGGCCGCGATTCAAGGGCGGCCAGGACGCCGGTCTGTGCTGCCAGGAACCGGTCCGTGGCGAGATCGATCGCCTCGTCGAGCGGGTTGCTGACCGCCGGTGGTGCGGTGACTGCCGGCGCGTTCCCGAGGATCGCGCAGCCGAAGAACAGATGCCGGCTGGCCATCACCAGGCGGGTCCACGACATCGTCGGGGGCGCCTCGGGGGGATTCTCCAGGGCGGCGAGGTCGCACACCTCGGATGCCTCACGGAGACGCATACGCGTGTGGTCGGCGGCCGACTCGAAGTCGATGACACCCGCACCGACCCCCAGGAGACGCCGATTGGTGGTGCGGACGAGGTCGGCCGTCGCCAGGGCAGCCTGTTCGATCGCCTTGGCCACATGCTGCTGGATGCCTCTCGGCCAGAGCAGGAGGCTCACGACCAGCGACACGGCGAGACCGAGCAGCATGTCCTCGAATCGCGCCAGCGGTACGCCGCGCTCCTGCGGTGTCAGCAACGAGAGGCACAGCACCACGAGGATGGTGAAGGCCGCCTGGGGCATCCACAGCCGGGAGGGAGGTGCCACGCCGGCCGCGAACGCGGCCACCGGGATGAGCAGGGTGATCGCCAGGGGGTAGGGATGCAGCGTGAACGCCAGGACGAACGAAACGATGAATCCGACTGTCTGTCCGATCATGGCCGCGCGGACCGTGCGCCCGGTCCCCATGGCATCGAAACGCAGCGCACCGATGGCGCCCATCACGATCCAGAAGCCGTGGGTGATGAAGGGCAGGCGTGCGAGGGCGATGGCCAAGGCGAGGGCGACGGCGCCCCGGGCCGCCGTGCGGAACCAGGGGGACGATGGATTCAGTTGCTGGGCCAGCATCCTCACCGGCGTCGAGCGCCACTCCGGAAGCGACACGGCCCCGACCTTGAGGAGTTCGCTTCGGGGATTGCCACCGAGGGCGGCCTCTGTCTGGACTCCCAGCCCGACGGTCAGCATGGAGGCGACCCGCAGCAGGAAGTTCCGCGCCGCCACGCTCTGCGCCCCGGATGTGTCGCGTCCGGAGACCGCATCGGAGAACTCGTGGTTGATGTGCTCCCACTGGCGCCCCCTGACCTCCACCAGGCCCGTCATGTGCACTTCGGGACGGCCGGACGCCAGACTCGCCGCCACGGACCGCGCCGTGTCCACCATGGACCGTGGGAGCGCCGCGTCGGAGGCGGGCAGTTC
>CAIWTL010000126.1 GCA_903915555.1 uncultured Micrococcales bacterium
CATCCCCACCTGGACCCAGTGGACGGCGATCGACCAGACGGCCGCAGGGTACGGGCTCATCAAGAACTACGACGCCATGATCGGCTCACACGTCCACACGACCCAGGTCGTCCAGATCCCGGGACAACCGGCTCAGTTCGTCGTGGGCAACGGCGGCTCCATCCCGGACTCCCTGGACCCCACGACCTTCCCCAAGCCCACCGTCGGGCCGCTGTTCGGCAGCGACGGGCAGCCGGCGCAGGGCGTGGCGGCCAACGCGCCGTGGGCGACCGCCGGGTACCAGCCCGCCAGCTACTACTGGAACGCCATCCAGTACGGCTACGTCGTGGCGAAGCCCGGCGCGAAGGCGCATGAGTGGACCATGACCCAGAAGCGGTTCGACGGGACCGCCTTCGCCACCTGCAGCCTGGTGAAGAAGAAGGCCACCTGCAAGTGATGCGCGCCCGAACCGCCCCTCCGGGGACGGGCGGTTCGGGTGGCACCCGCCGGACGTGAGTCAGGCCGAGAGAGCGGACGTGGTCGTCAGCGTGAGGCGGCCTTGCGGTAGCGGGAAACCCCCAGCGGGATGAAGATCGCCAGCAGTACGACACACCACACGACCGACGTGAGGATCGGGTTCTGCATGGGGAACCAGTCGCCGGGGTCGTAGCCGGCAGGCAGGTTCCCGAAGAGTTCCCTGATCGCCAGAGCCACCGACGAGATGGGGTTCCACGCTGCGATCGGCTGCAGCCACGTCGGCATCGACTCGATGGGGACGAACACGTTGCTGATGAAGGTGAGCGGGAACAGCCAGATGAGACCCGCGGTCTGCGCCACCTCGGGGCTACGCACACTCATGCCGATGACCGCGCCGATCCACAGGAACGCGTAGGCGAACAGGAAGAGCAGCGCGAAGCCGGCGACGATTTCGTACCACGGCGTGTGGGTGCGCCAGCCGACCAGGAGGCCCGTGATGGCCATGGCCGTCACCGTGATGCCGGAGAAGACCAGGTCCGCGACGGTCCGACCCGCGAGGACGGCGCCCTGGGCCATCGGCAGGGAGCGGAACCGGTCGACGATGCCGCGGCCGAGATCCTCCGACATCGCCACGGTCGTGGTGGCGCACGTGAAGGCGACGGTCTGGACGAAGATCCCTCCCATCAGGAACTCGACGTAGGACCCGCCGGGGACCTGGATCGCACCGCCGAACACGTACGTGAAGAGCAGCACGAACATGATGTTCTGCACGATCCCGAACACGATGGAGTCCGGGACACGCAGCAGCCTCGTCAGATTCCTGCGGGTGATGGTCGCCGTGTCGGACAGCGCCCGCACCACGGGTGAGGTGTCGGGGGCGGCGTGCACCGGGCTCAGTGTGGTCATGAGGACTCCTCGGCGTCGGCGTGCGAACCGGTCAGGGTCAGGAAGACGTCGTCGAGTGTCGGGCGCCGCAGCGCGACGTCGGCGACTTCGACGTTCCGATCGCCGAGTGCTCTCACCGCGTCGACGAGTGACTGGGCGCCCGCTGTGACCGCGACCGTCAGCGTGCGGGTGGGGACGTCCACCGCGGGCTCGTCCACCCCGATGGCGCGCAGGACCTCGGCGGCGGTCGTGACGTCCGAGTCCGGTGTCACCACCACTTCGACCCGTTCGCCGCCGACCTGTGACTTCAACTCCTCGGAGGTGCCTCTGGCGATGACGCGTCCGTGGTCGACGACGGCGATCTCGTCGGCCAGGACGTCGGCCTCCTCGAGGTACTGCGTCGTGAGCAGCAGCGTCGTGCCGTCACGGACGAGTCCGGCGATGACGTCCCACAGGTCGAGTCGGCTGCGGGGGTCGAGTCCCGTCGTCGGCTCGTCGAGGAACAGAACCGGCGGTTGCGCGACCAGTGCGCCGGCCAGGTCGAGCCGGCGGCGCATCCCGCCCGAGTAGCCCTTGACGGGCCGGTCGGCGGCGTCGGTGAGGGAGAACTGCTCGAGGAGATCGGTGGCACGCTGCTCGGCGGTCTTCTTCCCCAGGTGGTAGAGGCGACCGATCATCGTGAGGTTCTCTCGGCCGGTCAGGTACTCGTCGACCGCCGCGTACTGTCCCGACAGTCCGATGTTGCGGCGGACCTCCTCACCCTGACGCAGGACGTCGAAGCCCGCGACCGTGGCGCTGCCGGAATCCGGCGTCAGGAGGGTGGTCAGGACCCGGACGGTGGTCGTCTTCCCGGCGCCGTTGGGTCCCAGAAGACCCATGACGGTCCCGGTCGGTACCCGC
>CAIWTL010000127.1 GCA_903915555.1 uncultured Micrococcales bacterium
ACCGTGGCGATGAGGACCGGCCACGGGTAGCGCATGACGAAACGCGCGATGCGGGACCACGCGCCGTCGTCCTTCGGCGCGAGATCCCCGCGTCGCACCTTCAAGCGGTTGACGTTGCGCCCGAGGATGGCCAGCAGCGCCGGGATCGCGGTGAGAGCCCCGGCAATCGCGAGAAGGCTGACGGCGATGCCCGCGTAGGCGAACGACCGCAGGAAGTACTGCGGGTAGATAAGCAGCGCGGAAAGCGCAAGGGCAACGGTGATGCCCGAGACGAACACCGTCTTGCCCGCGCTGCCGACGGTGGCCGCGACCGCATCGGGCACGGGTTTGCCGCGACTCAGCTCTTCTCGGAAGCGGCTGATGATGAGCAGGGCGTAGTCGATGCCGAGCGCCAGGCCGAGACCGGTCACGAGGTTGAGTGAGAAGACCGAGACATCGGTAAAGGTCGAGACGACCCACAGGGCAAAGAACGACCCGAGGATCGTGCCGCCCGCCACCAGGAAGGGCAGGCCGGCGGCAACTACCGACCCGAAGACGAAGAGCAGGATCAGCGCCGTGATGGGGATGGCGATGGACTCGGCGCGCGCGAGGTCGCCGGTGATGGTGGTGGTGAAGGCATTGCCGACAACGTCGCCACCGAAGGCATAGACGACGAGGTTGCCCTGCTCGCCCGTGTAGGCGTCGACGATGTCCGTGCTGATCTGCGCGGTGTCGGCATTGTCGTCGGCGTACACGAGGGCGCGCGTGGTGATGCCGTCCTCGCTCACCAGTGATGGGGCCCCGCCGGTGGACCAGTAGGAGACCACCTCCGACACCCCACTCACCTGGCTGATGTCGTCGAGCAGTGCCTGCGCCTGCGACGCGCCCGCCTCCACGCCGTCCGGGGACTCGATGGCGAGCACGACGACAGGGTCGCGCGCGCCGAACTCCTCCGCCAGTGCGACCGCGGCGCGAGCGGAATCGCTGGCCGGGTCGTCGAAGCCTTCGCTCTGCATCGCCCCGAACACCCGGACGCCGAAGACCCCGACGATGACGAAGACGATGAGGTAGCCGATGAGCACCGGCCAGCGGTGGCGGGCCACCCACCCGCCGAGGCGATAGAAGGCGGGTGCCGGAGCTAGGGCCACGGTAGACTGAACACTGTTCATATCGCGACCTTGGCATGAGATATGAACGCTGTCAATATTGGAGCATCATGAGCCGCACGTACCACCACGGGGCGCTCGCCGAGGCGATGGTCGATGAGGCCCTGGAACGCGTCCGCGCACACGGCGCCGACCAGGTGTCGCTGCGCTCCATCGCCCAGGCCCTCGAGGTCTCTCCTAGCGCTGCCTACAACCATTTCGCCGATAAGGACGACCTGCTCCGGGCAGTCGGCGCGTGTGGACTGGCTGCGCTCGATGAGCGCATGTCGCGGGTGCTGGCCGCGCACCCTGCCGACACTACCGATGACGCGCGAGCACGCTTCTCGGGACTCGGCCGCGCATACCTTGCCTTCGCCATTGATGAGACCCATCTCTTCCAGCTCACGTTCGGCCCGATCTGTGCTGCCAAGGAGCTGCCGCCAGAGGAGACCGGCCCCTTTCGCAAACTCATCAGTGCCCTTGACGATCTCGATCGATGGGGACTGCTCAAACCCGGGAGTCGCGAAGGCCTCGACCTCACCGTCTGGGCGGCGACCCACGGTATGGCAACCCTGCTCGTCGAAGGCGCGGTGCCGCCCGAAGCCGTCGAGCCCTTTATTGACTCGATGGCCCGGCTCATCGTGAGGGAATGACTAGCACGGCGACTCCTCGGTGCCGACATCCCCGAGGCGCGCCGACCGAATGGCCACGCTTCGATGTCAGCGGAGCTGCATCCTGGGGCGTAGTGTGAAGAGACCATGACTGAGCAGCAGGAATATCGCGTGCTCGAGTCACGCGACCATGTTGAACTGCGGGAGTATGCGCCCTGCGTCGTTGCGGATGTCGTGGTGTCCGGTTCGGCCGAGCAGGCGGCGAGCGCGGCATTCCGTCCGCTCTTCCAATACATCTCCGGGGCGAACTGCGACGCCGAGTCCTTGGCGATGACCGCGCCGGTGATCCAGGAGTCCGCGGGCGAGCGATTGGCGATGACGGCCCCCGTCATCCAGGAGGCCGGCGGCACTGATGAGTGGACCGTTTCCTTCGTGCTCCCCGCCGGGCGTCCACGATCGGACTATCCGGTGCCCACCGATCCGCGGGTATCGCTGCGCGCAGTCCCGGGGGAGACGGCGGCTGCGATTCGCTGGTCGGGACGCTGGACCGAGTCGAACATCGCACGCCGCTCGGAAGACCTTCGGCGGGCGATGGCTGAGGCCGGGTGGCAGGAGGCCGGGGAACCTCGATGGGCTCGCTTCGACCCGCCGTGGAAGCCCCCGTTCGCGCGCCGCAATGAGATCGTCATTCCCGTGCGTCGTCCCGATGATGGGGCTGAGCGCTAGGCCCCCACGTGGGCCGGAGTCCCACCGGTGATGCGCACCAGCTCGTCGAACGACGTCGGGAAGACGTAGTGCGGGTGGCCGCCTGCCGCCCAGACCTCGTCGAAGTTGCCCAGGTCGATGTCGACGATCGTGGGTAGCGGAGCAGGGTGCCCGATGGGGGCAACGCCGCCGATGGTTTGTGCAATTCGTGGCCTCGCCGGGGAGGCCGGGATATCCGGAGGCAGGGGTAGCATCGTGGATGTGAAGGGAAGATCGTCGGCCAAGCACTGGGATAGTGCGCGGGAACTGGTGGGCAGGGACTTGCCGACGTCAGATGACGTGCCCACCACGCTCTCAGGTGAGCCGCTCGACACCGCGGAGAAGGTTCGCGACTTCCTTGTGTCTCTCAACGCCGCCCGTACGCCGTAGGCCTGCGCGTGGATGCGATGGCTGCAAACCCTGCGTTCGACCCTGATCGCATCCTCAGAGTCCTCGACCGACATGGCGTCGAGTATGTATTGGTCGGGGGAGTGGCAGCTCGCGTCCACGGAGCCCAGCGCGCAACGGCAGACATTGACTGTGTCCCGGAGACCACGGGGGAAAACCTTGAGCGATTGGCTGCTGCGCTGGCGGAATTGGGTGCCCGCCTGAGAGTGGGTGGCCTGACGGATGAGGAGGCACGGCAACTGCCACTCCAGCTGGATGCGACCACACTCGCAGCCTTCGGGAGTTCCACTTGGACCACTGACGCCGGGCCTCTCGACCTGCTTGTGGAGTTGAGGGATCCTGCTGGCGGTCGGCACCCCTATGCCGACCTTGCCGCCCGAGCAACGTCGGTGTCGGTAGCTGACCTGACGATCAGCGTGGCATCTCTGGAAGACATCATCGCGTCGAAGCGCTTCGCGGGGCGGCCGAAGGATCTAGAGGCCGTGCCTGAATTGCAGGCGCTGCTCGATGCCGAGAATGGGTGAATCATGCGCCGACGTCGGCGGGCGTCCCACCAGTGATGCGCGCCAGCTCGTCGAACGACGTCGGGAAGACGTAGTGCGGGTGGCCGCCTGCCGCCCAGACCTCGTCGAAGTTGGCCAGGTC
>CAIWTL010000128.1 GCA_903915555.1 uncultured Micrococcales bacterium
CCGAGCGCCGGGGATCCCAGGATGCTGGGCTTCGTCACCGTCGATACCTGCGTCGGCAGGATCTGGGAGGTGAGGGCGCTGAGATCCGACGATGCGGTTCCCGCACTGTTGGTCATGCGTACCTGTACGGCCATGTACCAGGACGCGTCCGCGGCCTTCAACTGATAGGTGGGACTGACGGTCGACTGCACCTGGGTGCAGTTGCTCTTGCTGATGTTGCAGCGCCACCAGACGTAGATCGCGCCGGTGATGGTGCCGGGTCCCCATGCCCCCACGGAGGCATTGAGCGTCTGCCCCACGGTGGGGGTACCGAAGCCGTTGGTCACGGTGGGGTTGGGTCCTGACGGCAAAGTGCCCGGTGCAGCGCTGACCACCGAGGACAGGGCGCTGGGCTCGTTGCCGGCCGCGGTCATGTCGTAACCAGGCGGGGATGCTGCATTGGTGGCCCGTACGACCGAGCGCAGGTACTGACCCTGGTCGGCCGCCGTGACGGTGTACGACAGGGCATCGGCTCCCGGGATCGTGTCGCAGAAGACGGCACCGGACGAGCAGCGCTCCCACTCGATGCGGTTGACGACGGTCGGCGTCCCGGTCCACGTACCGTACGTGGTGGTGATGGTCTGCCCGACCTGCGGCGTGGTGTCGCTCAGGACCGGGGCAACGGTGTTCACCGGTGGACTCATCAGGCGGTAGTGGAGTCCCCCTCCCTGTGTCCCTACCAGCAGGCTTCCCGGACTGTTCGGCTTGGCGGCCACCGCCCAGGTGATGGTCTTGCCCGCCAAGCCGTCGTTACCGACGGGGCGCCAATTACTGCCGTTGTCGGACGATGTGTAGACCCCATCGGCCGTCCCCGCGACGAGTCGGACGGTCCCGGCCACGGGGTACTGCGCGATGGACCGAACATTGAGATTCCACAGCCCACCGTTGACCTGCTGCCACGTCTGTCCCGAATCGGTGCTGCGGAAGATGCCGTCACCTCCTGTGACGGCGAACCAGCGGGTCGGGCTCGTCTGGTCGGCCATGACGCGCAAGACGGTGGCGCCGGCGGGGATCCCGTCGCTCATCGGCACCCAGGTACTGCCGTTGTTCGTGCTTCGGAAGACGCCGGCGGACGTCGCGGCGAGGACCGTCGACGGCAGGTAGGTGAAACTGTCCAGGGACCACACGGTGGTCTCCGCCGGGAGACCGCCCGACGAGTCCAGCCAAGTGGTGCCCCCGTCGCTGGACCGGTAGACACCTCCCACCACTCCCGCCAGAAGGGCATTCCCATCCCGCAGGAGTGTCTGCACCGGCCGGTTGAGCTTGTTGGCTCCGGCGCCTGTTCCCCTGGGCTGCCAGGCGCCACCCGACGTCGAGGCGAAGACACCCGCCGACGTCCCGATCAGGACATCCGATCCCGCGATCTCGATGTCGCGGACGGCGTTGGCCTCGGCGGGCAGCGAACCGAATTTCGACCATGAGGTGCCCGCATCCACGGACCGGAACATTCCGTTGCCCTCGGTCCCGGCGTACACGGTCGACCCACTGTTCGCGAGGGTGCGGACCCACGACTCCGCATCGGCACCCCCGGGTCCGACCCAGGCGAGCCAACCGTTGTCGGCGGCCCGGGCGGGAGCGACAGCCGAGAGGCCGAAGAGCGCCGTCAGGAGAGCCACGAGGGGGGACAGGAAACGAGTCGGTGTGTGCTGCACCGGATGACTGTAAGTGACTGTCCCCACCCACTCCAAAGCGTCTTTGCGCTCACCATGTGTTGTCTGGCTCACTTTCCTGCTGGCGCAATGTCACTGCACGCCTATCCCTCCGCCACTCAGATACCCCAGGGGGTATGATGCGGTCATGCACATCCCCTCACTGCGCTGGAGTGCCGGCGCTGCACTCGTCCTCTCCGCTGCGCTCGTGACCGGCTGCAGCTC
>CAIWTL010000129.1 GCA_903915555.1 uncultured Micrococcales bacterium
CCGGGCCCCGGGTTTGGGAGGGGTGGGGGTCCCAGGAGCAGGTCGGTGAACACGTCCGCGCGGCGCTGATCCAGACTGCGGCGGCCGCCCTGGTCGGGGTGGGTGTCGTCGGGGTCATCGGATGGCGCGGGCACCCCGGCGGCGATGGCGGTCAACCGCCGGTAGATGCGGGTGGCGACATCATCAGCCAGCTCCGCGGAGATCGTCGCGGCTCCGTGGCCGTGCACCCGCAACCGCACCCCCCGGCCACGGTGCGCGTCCTTACGCCGGACGGCCAGGTCCAGGTCCAAGCCCGCGGCGATCGTCTTGGCCTGAGCGCGCAGATCGGTGGCGGTCCAGTCCCGCAACCCCCGACGCCGGCGGGCACGCACCCGATCCAGTACGGCGTCGATGACCTGCTGCCGGGCCTCGGCCGGTAGGTGGCGCAGGTCGCCGGTCAGGACCTGGGCGTGCCAGCCCACGATCAGGCCTTGGGCTACGGCATACCGAAGTCTGGGCAGGGCGTGGACCCTGCGCAGGGTGGCCAGGCGGTGCCGGGCACTGCCCGGGGACACCCGCAACGCCGTAGCCAGATCTTCGACCGCCGGGTCGGTGATGGTTCCCAGGTCCGGGCGGGTGGCAACAATCAACTCCTCCACCGGTGTGGGTCCTGCGGTGTCGACCACGGCCCGCTCAGCCCACGCGCTCACCCACGACGCCACCGCCGCCCACGCCGCCACCGTGATCACCTGACACGCACACGGACTCCCCGGCACCCCGACCCGATCCTCCAGACTGGAAGTGGTGTGGTCATGAGGGCAGTGCCCAGGGGCGTACCCGGCAGCGGAATCAGCCCGGCTCACCGCGATCAGGTGATCCTGCAGCTCCCGGCCCACCGGCACCCACAACAACACCCGCACCTCCGGGCGCAGTTCAGCGTCCCACCAGCCCGCCTGCGTCCAGCCAGGCCGACGCACCCGCCACAACGCAGCCGCCACACCCGACTCCACGTGACCGGACAACGAGCCCCCACCCCAGTCAGCCGACGACAAAGGTGAGACGCAGGACGACGAGGAGGAGGTAGAGGTAGACGAGGAAGAGGAGCCCGATGAAGCACCGGCAGTAGCGGCCGGCGACGGGAAAGCGAACCCGATCCGAGGATCCAGATCCACCTGACGTACCCGGGAATCACACACCGCGGCAGCCCGCGCCGCCGAACCACGCAACGTCGACCGCGACGTGGGCTTCGAGCGTGACTTCCGGGCCATGACCCATTCCACCAAAAGGGTCCGACACAAACCCACAGACCAATCCAGCGACAACCCCCCGACCGAACCCGGGCTGACCGCCGACCCCGGCGGCCGACCACAAATCTGACCCACAACCCCAGAAATGACCCGTACCACCACACATCTGACCCGCCAGGGTCAGACTTGCGGTCGGGAACCTTCCGGCGAGTGATGCCGAACCGTTCCGGCATCAGATCGTGGATTCCGGATTCCATCCCACGGAAACACCTGGGTCATGATCCTGCGTCGCCCCACGTTCATCCGACCGCTGTGCCGCGCTGCCGTGCAGGTGGTTCGACCGGTCCGCGGAGTACTCGGTCTCGCCGTGGGGATCCTTCTCGCACTGTACGTGCTCGCGGTGTGCACCACCCGTGGCCAGCTGACGGAGAACGCCGCCGTACTCGGCTCCGACTCAGCCCATGCAGATCCCGCCTGGGCGCAGAACGCGCTGGCCACCATTGCGGACGACCGCTCCCTCTTCATCGCCATGGCGGTCGTGGCCCTATTGGGATGGCAGCAGCGACGGCTGCTCGTCGGAGCGGTGGCCGCGGCGACCATGCTGGCTGCGAACATCAGCACGCAGGTCCTCAAGAATCTGGTCTTCGTGCGACCCGACCTCGTGCTCGATCCCGAGGTCGGAACCGGGAACTCACTCCCCTCGGGGACCGTCACCTTCCTGCTGTCGACCGCACTCGGTTTGGTGATGGTGCTGTCACATTCGCCCGTTGCCCCCCCATTGAAATTCATCCTGCCCGGAGTAGCCATCGCTGCCGGATGCGCCACCATCGGCCTGGATTGGCATCGACCGGCCGATGTGCAGGCCGGGGTGATCGTCGTTGTCGCGTCGTTCGTGATCGCCCGCTCGGCACTGGCCAGGCTCGATGGGTACACCACCCTGGATCAGCGCCCGATGCTCGCGTGCTTGATCGGTGGCGGTGCGGTGACCGTGCTGCCGTGGGTGGCCGTGGCACTGGCCCCGGTCTTCCCCGGCGACGTGACAGCCCACGGAACACTCGTCTACTTCGTCTCCATCGTCGTGGTCGCTGTGTGTTCGGTGCTCACCGTCGCCCCCCTGGTCTCCCTGCTGGGACGGACCGCTGTGTGCACCCCCGCCGAGCGGTCCGAGGTGGGCGATGACGCTGCGGAGATGGCTCTTCAGACCGTCTGACGTACTGTCTGCGGCTGCACCCGGTGGTCAGACAAGCGCAGCGGTGCGGCAGTGCGCCCGTAGAGTCTCCACGTAGGCGGAGATCGACTCCCGCGCGACCGCCGTGTCCGGGGACAGCGCCGACAAGGTGACTCCTCGACCGCCCCGATTGATCCACAGATTCACCTGTCCTAGTGCGCCGGCGTTCATGAACAGCTGACCG
>CAIWTL010000130.1 GCA_903915555.1 uncultured Micrococcales bacterium
AGTTCGCCGGGCGGCCAGCCGAGCACGTCGGCCGACGCTGTGCTCACGTCAGTGATGATCAGGTCGGCGGCTACCCACACCTGCACGGAATCCGTGCGCTGGCTGAGGCGTCGATAGGTCTCGCTGAGGCCATCGTGATCAGGATCGGGCTCGGGATCGAAGCGGTATCCCACGCCGCGCACGGTGCGGATGTAGCGCGGGTTGGTGCCGGATTCACCCAGCTTTGCGCGCATCTTGCTGACATGCACCGCAAGGTTGCCGTCATCACCGAACCACGACTCTCCCCAGACGAGAAGGGTGAGCTCTTCCTCCGTGACCACGCTTCGCGGACGCGAAGCCAGCGCCACCAGGATCTCGAACTCGGTCTTGGTCAGTTCGACGATGTCGCCGCGGAGCCGGACTTCCCACGCGTCGGCGTCGATGATCAGTTCGCCGTAGGTCAGCGGGCCAGAAGGCTCCATGAGTGCCCCCCCCTAAAGTGAGGGAGGCGCCTGCCTTAAGGCGAGGGCGCCACCGGTATGGACGGCGCAATTGTGCCGAGGCGCTCCATCCACTGACACTCCTGAGCCTGTGTGGATTCTCAAGATTCGCTTAAGGCCACCCGCCGGCGGGCAGATCCTGCGGATCAAAGCGATAGCCGACGCCCCGGATCGTGCGTATGAGCCGCTGAGACAGGCCCGACTCTCCGAGCTTCCTGCGCAATTTGCTGACGTGCACTGCCAGGTTGCCGTCGTCACCGAACCAGCCGTCTCCCCACACCCTGCGCGTCAGGTCGTCGTGCGTGACAACTTTGCGCGGAGAAGTGGCCAGGACCACCAGTAGTTCGAATTCGGTCTTGGTCAGGTTGACGATCCGACTGCCAGCGCGCACCTCCCAGGCCGGAATGTCGATGGTCAATTCGCCACAGGCCAGCAGGTGACCGGAATCTTGCACTTACCCCCCCCAGCCAACGGGAGAAGTCAAGTAACAGCCGGTGACGGGGGGCATCACCAGCGACGTCTCCGACAATTCTGACGCGAGATGACACATCTGTCATCGGTGGCACGCGCACGCAACCTAAAGATTTCGCGAAGGCTGGATTGCCGATCCCACTGATCACGTAGTGACCGACTTCTGATCCCCGATGCAGACTGCAAGTACACCGTCCGCCTGGCCTTACGTCACTCTGAGCGACTGCGAATCGCTGCTTCGGGAGCCGGATCCGATTCGCCTTCGGCGCGTGCGCGCTCTAGTGTCCCCTTGTGGTCGGGGAGGCAAGGCGGGTCGCGGCGGTGGCGCTAGCGGTCGTCGGCATCGCGGCCATGATGACGTTGAGTCCGGCCGAGGCCACCACGATCAAGCCGGGCCGGCCCTGCGCCACAGTGGGCGAGAAGGTCGTCCAAGGACCCTGGACCTTCATCTGCACGCTCAAGAAGGGCAAGCGGGTTTGGGTCCGGCAACGCACGCCCGCACCCCAGCTCTCGTGGGTGGCTATTGCCAAGGGCCTACAAGCGTCCGCAGCGAAACGGCCGCAGGTCAGCGTCGCCGACACATTCGCGTTCATGGCGAGTCCGACGGTGCCGAAGGCGACAGTTGACGCAGTGGCAACAGCGGTGCGAAGCGCATATGGTCCTTGGGCGAGCGTGGCTCCCGTGGCCGATGGGTTTCCGGTCTTCGTGCTCGACGAGCAATCCAAGGACTGGTACCTCACGCAGTCATCGACCTTTCCCAACGACGGGTGCGGCTCGAACTGGTGGTCCCGATATTCGTTTACGGCGACATCTCTCGGAGGTGCTGTCTGTTCTAGCCCTAATCACGATTGGGGGTATATGGCCGTGATGATGGGCAGCCAGGCCACTCCGCGTCACCGCCTGATGGATGCCCACGAGGCCACACACATTGCCCAGATGTCCCTCCTCGGGCCGCGGCAGATGACCCAGATGGAGTGCTGGCTGGGTGAAGGCATGGCGCAGGTCTACACCGTGTCGGGAGGGTTCGGTCCGCTCACCGATCCCAACCGGCTCACCGAGGCGAGTGCCTTTCGAAGCGCTCAGATCCGGCAGTTGAGGGATGTCCTTACCGACGGGACGACTGGATCGGTCGAGTTTTGGCTGGACATCATCCGGCGATCCGAGGATCGCGGTAGCGACTCGTGTGTTCAGCAGCGCCTCGGCTACTCGCTTGGATTGCTGGTGTCCGAGCGAATCATCGAGGAATTCGGGGAGGAGCGCCTCTACGAGTGGCTGCGCGCCACCCGCGTCTCGCGTGACTCGGACGCCAGTTTCACCGAGGTCTATGGCATTACCCAGGATGCCTGGTACGAGCAGTCGGCCGCGCCCTACGTCGCGCGTGAAGCCTCCATGCTCTTGCGCTGGTGAGCGATTAAGGCCCCCGGCACGAATGCCGGGGGCCTTGCGTGGCAGGTAGAGGATTCGAACCTCTGTAGCTTTCGCGACGGATTTACAGTCCGCTCCCATTGGCCGCTCGGGCAACCTGCCAGGGGCGCCTAGCCTAGCCAGCGGCTAG
>CAIWTL010000131.1 GCA_903915555.1 uncultured Micrococcales bacterium
CGGGCGAGGGAGTAGCCGTTCGAGTGGAGACCGGACGAGGGCAGACCCACGAGGACGTCGCCGGCCTTCACGAGGTGCGGGCCCAGCATCCGGTCGGCCTCGACGGCGGCGGTCCCGGCTGCGGCGAGGTCGTACTCGTCGGGGGCCATGAGCCCGGGGTGCTCCGCCGTCTCACCGCCCAGGAGTGCGCACCCGGCGGCTGCGCACCCGGCGGCGATCCCCGAGACGATCTGCGCGATGCGCTCGGGGTCGACCTTCCCGCAGGCGATGTAGTCGGTGAGGAAGAGCGGCTCGGCACCCGTCACGACGAGGTCGTCGACAACCATGGCGACGAGGTCGCGCCCGATGGTGTCGTGGCGGTCCATCGCGCGCGCGACGTCCACCTTCGTTCCGACGCCGTCGGTGGAGGTGACCAGCAGGGGACGCGTGTAGTCCTTCAGCGCGGAGGCGTCGAAGAGACCCGCGAAGCCGCCCACATCACCGACGACCTCCGGTCGGTGGGTCCGGGCGATACTCGCCCGCATGAGGTCGACGGCTCGTTCGCCCGCGACGACGTCGACGCCGGAGTCCGCGTAGGAGGCTGGGGTGCCGGGGACGCCGTTCACCTGACGGTCCGGGGGCGGGCAGTGGTCGCCTCACCCGGGACAGGGGACGCGACCGGGACAGCCGGCGCGCGGTCCTCGACAGGCCAGACCTCCAACAGGTCCTTGCCGAGGCGCTGCGGCTCGGGGAGCGCCACGGGGTACCTGCCGTCGAAGCAGGCACGACACAGTTCATCGGCGGGCAGTCGGGTCGATTCGGTGAGTTCGTCCAGGGACACGTACCCCAGGGAGTCGGCCCCGATCGAGTCGCGGATCTCGTCGATGGTCAGACCGTTGGCGATGAGCTCGGCGCGGCTGGCGAAGTCGATCCCGTAGTAGCAGGGCCACTTCACAGGTGGGCTGGAGATACGGACGTGCACCTCTCGGGCCCCCGCCTCCCGAAGCATGCGCACGAGCGCGCGCTGCGTGTTCCCCCGAACGATCGAGTCGTCGACGACGACGAGCCGCTTCCCCTCGATGACTCCCCGCAGCGGGTTGAGTTTCAGCCGGATACCCAACTGCCGGATCGACTGCGAGGGTTGGATGAAGGTGCGTCCGACGTACGCGTTCTTGACCAGGCCCTCACCGAAGGGGATCCCGGACTCCTGCGCGTATCCGATGGCGGCGTAGCGACCGGACTCGGGGACGGGGATGACCAGGTCGGCGTCCGCGGGCCACTCGCGGGCCAGCCGGCGACCGATCTCGGTGCGGACGGCCTCCACGCTGCGGCCCCGGATGGTCGTGTCGGGACGCGCCAGGTAGACGTATTCGAACAGGCACCCGTGCGGTCGTGCCTCGGCGAATCGCATGGACCGCAGACCAGCCTCATCGATGGCGATGAACTCTCCGGGTTCGATCTCCCGGACGAAGGTCGCGCCGACGATGTCGAGGGCGGCCGTCTCGCTCGCCACGACCCAGCCGCGCTCGAGGCGGCCGAGGACGAGGGGGCGGATACCGTCGCGGTCCCGGGCGGCGTAGAGGGTGTGCTCGTCCATGAACACGAAGGAGAACGCCCCCTCGAAGCGGGGCAGTTCGGCGAGGGCGGCGTCCTCGAGGGACTCACCGGGGTGGGCGGCCAGCAGCGCTGCCACGAGATCGGTGTCCGACGTCGCCGCGGCGACGGCGTCGAGCGGCAGTTCACCGGACCGTGACCCGAGATCCGCCACCAGCGCTGCGAGGTCGCCGGTATTGGTCAGGTTTCCGTTGTGGGCCAGGGCGAGCATTCCGGTGGCGGTCGGTCGGAACGTGGGCTGCGCGTTCTCCCACACCGACGCGCCCGTGGTCGAGTACCGGCAGTGGCCGACGGCGAGGTGCCCGTGAAGACTGTCGAGGGCCGCCTCGTTGAAGACCTGTGAGACGAGGCCCATGTCCTTGTAGACGACGA
>CAIWTL010000132.1 GCA_903915555.1 uncultured Micrococcales bacterium
AGATACAACCGCATCATCGCGGGGTAGACCGGGTCGTCTCGAGTGTTGCGGCGAATGAAGATGAGCCCCGCGCGCTTGGCCAGCATCGACGCGGGCCACATAGCGAGGTTGGAGCCACCCAGGATGAAGTTGGGCGGGAAGCCCTGCTTGGCCAGCACCCGACGCAGGATCAGCGGATCGAGGTAGGAGCGATGGTTGGGCAGAAATACCAGGGAGTGCTTGAGCCCTAGCGCACGAATATCGGCAAGGTTGCCGGTCGACGCGTCGATCGTGTAGGAGCGCGTGAGATAGCGACCGAAGCGGTCCCAGGCCGCCGTCGCCCGAGGCTCGATCGTCGCCAGCATCTCCTCGAGACATTCACGCGCATCGGCAGCCACATCCTGGGGCGTGCGACCCGTCTCGGCCGACAGCGATTCCACGCGTGCCGCGAACTGCGGAGATGCCGATATGTCTGCAACGGTCAGACGCATGGAAAACCCCCTCTCGCCGTTTAGCGTAGAGGGGGCTCCCCAATCACGGGATGGAGATGGGGCACTTACGAGGGCGAGACCACTTCGCTGACTCCGGCGACCCCGTCTGCGATCACGACTGTCTTGTCTGCCCGGGGTGTGCCTTCCGTGGTGCTCTCTTCCTTGTTCGCTTGGCAGATCCGGAACTCGGCACGATCAGCCTCTGGCGTGATGTCGTGCAGAACGTAACCGTTGTTCAGGAGTTCGCCATACGCTGCCCAAGGAGTCTTGGCCAGGGTGGGCGGGCCAGCAGCAGCCACGATGCCGCCTTCGCCGAAGAAGGTCGGGGACGAGATGGCTCCGGCGGCGAGTTCCGCCGCCACCACCGGGCTCTCCCATGTCAGCGTGGCCTGGATGCATTCGGCCATCGACGAGAACCTCTCTGGATTGGGCCACTTGTCGAGGACGTCGAAAGCAAGGTTGCAGTGGAAGTCACCGGTGAGGATCACGGGATTGCGGACCTGGCTTGACGTGATCGCCTTGGTCAGGCGCCTCCGCGGTGCCCAGTAGCCATCCCACGAGTCGTAGTTATAGAGGCCATCCGCAGGAATCCCCAGGCCGACAGCTCCATTGACACTGGAGAACACCGTCTGCTGGCCCATGAAGGTCCACTTGGATGTGGAGTCCTTCAGACGCTCGACGAGCCATGCCTCCTGTGCCGCTCCAAGCATCGTGGCCTTAGGCCAAGCCATGCCCCGAACCCACTTCCCGAAGTCATTGTCGGTGTTCCTGCCCGGCTGGTCTGAGCGGTACTGGCGGCCATCGAGCATGAGGAACGTCGCCAGCGTGCCCCAATCGATCTGCCGGTAGATGCTCATGGCACTGGGCATTGGATCCGGTTGCGGAATGCGGATGGCGTGGTTCTCCCAGAAGGCCTGGAAACCGGCTGCACGCCGCTTCAAAAAGGCGATCTTGTCCTTCTGGCCGTCGCCGCCGCTCTTATCGGCCGTGAAGTTGTTATCCACTTCGTGGTCATCCCAGACGACGGAGTAGGGAGCGACTGCGTGCAACTTCTGGAGGTAGGCATCCGAGCGGTAGAGACCGTACTGCCGCCGGTACTCCCCGATCGTAAACATCTCATCTGCCCAGGGAATGGGTCGTGTCGGCACCGTTTGCGAGGGGCGCATGTATCCCTTGTTGCCGTACTCATAGATGTAGTCACCAAGCGCCAGCCAGTAGTCCGGCTGTTGGTCGGCTAGATCTGAGTACAACTGGTAGTAGCCAGACTGCCAGTTGGCACACGACGTCTGGCCAACGACCAGGCGTGACATGGTCGACCCCAACTCCGGCGTCGTGCGTGTTCGACCAACCGGTGACAGCTCGGTGCCGTGCTTGAAGCGGTAGTAGTACCACGTGTCCGGCGTGAGGCCCTTGACGTCAATGTGGACGCTGTGTCCGTAGGTCGCCGTCGCCTCGTATTCTCCCGACTGTCGACCCTGCGTGAACGCCTCGTCGGTGGCGATCTCCCACTCGACCTTCGCCGACGCGCTGCCCATGCCGCCATCGAGTTCAAGAGGCTGCGGTGCCATTCGGGTCCAGAGGATCACCGAATCCGGAAGGGGGTCTCCGGACGCAATGCCCAGAGAAAACACAGCTCCCGACGCTCGGCTTGTGCGGCCGGCGAGTGCCGGGCTAGCCGGTAGAAGGACAGCACCTGAAGCGGCGGCACCCAGGACTAG
>CAIWTL010000133.1 GCA_903915555.1 uncultured Micrococcales bacterium
GACGGCGACCACTGGGGGCCCGGTGCGGTGGAGAGCGAATCCGGCCATGAGGCCCGCATGCGTACCACCGCTGCCGGACGCACACACGAGTGTCCCAACGGCACCTTGATCCACCAGTTCGGAGTAGGCCCGGGCGTACCCCAGGGCTCCCGTGACCGTCGAACCACCGACCGGGATGACGAAGGGACGCCTTCCCTGCGATGCCATCTGGTCACCCAACTCTTCGGCACGCCGCAAACATGCCGGCCAGCCGCCCTCGGTCACGAACTCCACCGTCGCCCCCCACATCTCGTCGAGCAGCAGGTTCCCGCTGGGCGCCCCGCCGTGGTGCCCGGCGAGGATCAAACGTGCTTCGCGGCCCGTCATGGCTGCGGCAGCGGCCACGGCGCGGGCGTGGTTGGACTGTGCGGCGCCGACGGTGATCAGGATGTCGGCGTCGAGATCGTCGGCCTCGTCGAGCAGATACTCGAGTTTGCGGATCTTGTTGCCGCCCATCGCGACCGGCGTCAGGTCGTCGCGCTTGATCCACACCTCCCGCCCGATGCTCTCGGACAGCTTCTCCAGTAGGTACAGCGGGGTCGGCCCGACCAACAGGTTGGTGCGGGGCGGGGGGCCAGCGGTCACCTTCGCCAGGCTAGCCCCCGAAGGGGTACTCGCGACCCCTACCCGACAGCCCATCGCCGCCGGCAGCAGTTCGCCACATAGGCGGGGCGCCGCAGCGGCGCCCATGAGGCCGTTGACGGAACTGAGTTCCCCGACGGTCCAATTGACCGGGCGGGTCGCGAAGCGGCTGTGTTCCTTCCAAGTGGACAAGCGCACCAGGACGGCCACCATCTCCGCCGCCCCGACCTGCAGCAAGGGCCTGACCCTCAGCGTGGACGTGGCCGCCAAGAAGGCGGGCGAGCGGACCAACCGGTTCACCAAGACCTGGAAGGTGAAGGCCCAGCCACCGGTGGTCTGCAAGGTCCGCGCCACAGGCTGACCCGGCACCACCCAGCACCCACCACCCAGCACCACCACCCGCCGTTCGGGTAGCCACCTCGCAATACGGGAAGGTAACTAGCGGATTGGCCCGCTGAGAGCGCCGGATCCGTCGGTCAACCTCCCGGCTTGCGGCATGGCGGGGCTGAGGGGACACCCGGATCGTGGCGCGGCAGCATGTCGTCCATGTCCCGTGACGAGTCCCCGCTGGTCGAACGGATGCACCAGCACTCCCGGACGGTCTTCGGTGAGATGTCGGCGCTGGCGACCCGGCTCGGGGCGGTGAACCTCGGTCAAGGTTTCCCCGACCAGGACGGGCCCGAGGTCCTCAGGGACGTGGCGATCGCCGCCATCCGGGACGGTCGCGGCAACCAGTACCCACCCGCGCACGGACTGCCGGAACTGCGGCGCTCCATCGCCGACCACCAGTGGCGCTTCTACGGGCTGCGGTTGGACTGGGAGACCGATGTCGTGGTGACCACCGGCGCCTCGGAGGCGATCGCAGCGACGCTGCTCGCGCTTGTGACGACCGGCGATGAGGTCGTGATGTTCGACCCCGCCTTCGACCTCTACCAGGCCGACGTGGCCCTGGCGGGTGCCGCATCGGTCAGCGTGGCGCTGGCGAGCCCGGACCTCCGGCCGGATCTGACTGCTCTCGCTGCGGCGATCACCCCGCGCACCCGCCTGATCCTGATCAACTCCCCGCACAACCCGACCGGGATCGTCTTCACCCGCGCCGAACTGGAAGGCATCGCCCGGATCGCCGTGGACCACGACCTACTCGTCCTCGCGGACGAGGCCTACGAGCACCTGTGGTTCGACGACTTCCGTCACATCCCGATCGCCACGCTGCCAGGGATGTGGGAGCGCACCGTGACCATCGGATCCGGCGGGAAGTCGTTCTCGTTCACGGGTTGGAAGGTCGGGTGGGCCACCGGCCCGGCGTACCTGATCGACGCGGTCAAGGTGGTACGGCAGCACCTGTCCTTCGTGTCCAGCGGACCCTTCCAGTGGGCCATCGCCTCGGGGCTGCAGTTGCCCGACGCCTACTTCGACGACTTCCGGCATGATCTCGCCCGACAACGTGACCTGCTGGCGCTCGGCCTTCGGAACCTCGGCATGCGCGTGCTCACCCCGCAGGGGACGTACTTCATCTCAACCGACGTGACTCCGCTGGGGTTCGAGTCAGGTGCGCAGTTCTGTGAATGGATCCCGGACAACGCGGGAGTCGTGGCGATCCCGATGTCGGCGTTGAGCGATCACCACGACGCCGACAGTTTCGTCCGATGGGCCTTCTGCAAGAGACCCGAGACGTTGCGAGTGGCCCTCGAGCGCCTGACCGCGGTACTGCCCCGGAGGTGACCGGACTCGTCTGGTTCCGACCCCGCGGGTAGATTCGGGCGCATGCGGACGCGAATCGCCGTTGGCCTGACTGTTGTGGCCGTGGCCGCCGGCACGGTCCTCCCGGGCGGTGCAGCCCATGCCGGGCAGAACGGCACCAACCTGCCCCCCGGCGCGAACCCGCAGGCCTGGCATGCGGTGTGGGACCGGATCAACGCCCTGCCCTACTGGGGGCCGACTGGCCAGCTGGTGCGCGACAACGGGTTCCGGCCCTTCCCCGACGGCTTCAGCTTCTTCAACATGGGGGTCCCCGACACGCTCAACGCCAAGTTGTTCGGCACCCCCGTGAGCGGTCCCGCCGATCTCAACGGTGACCGAATGCGCGATCTGTTCGGTGCGCAGGTCTGCCGCGATCACAACAGCACCGGCTCATGCCACCTCACCCTGTCGGCCCGGCTGTGGAAGCAATCCGCCAACGCGGCGATGGCGGGCGGCCACTGCTTCGGTATGGCGGCCACGGCTTCGCTCCTCTACGAAGGAGTCCGGTCGCCGGAGGACTTTCAGCCAGAGGTCAGCCGCACCTACGACCTGTGGTACCAGCCGTCCATCACGCG
Source organism: uncultured Micrococcales bacterium (assembly GCA_903915555.1). Classification (GTDB taxonomy): domain Bacteria; phylum Actinomycetota; class Actinomycetes; order S36-B12; genus CAIWTL01. The sequence continues at coordinate 2,937 of CAIWTL010000133.1, forward strand.
GGAGATCGCGCGCAACATGGCGGCTCAGTTCGCCATAGAGCTCACGAAGTACGCGGTGACGCCGGCGCAAGCAGTTGAGCAGTTGAAGACGGATCTCGAGAGAGGCACCTCGACACTGACGATGACGATGTACTTCGCGGGCGGCGGCCACGCAGTGACCCCGTACGCGTTGTACGACCGCGGTGACGGCAAGTACGACGTCGCCATCTACGACAACAACTTCCCCGACAACAGCAGTCGGGCCATGCGCCTGGACACGGTCAAGAACACGGCGGAGTACTCCGTCAGCAGAAATCCGAACAGTCGGATCGAATCCACGTTGAACGCGATCGGTCTCATCCCCAACAAGGACATCGCAGCCCGGCAGCCGTGCCCCTTCTGCCCGGGCGCCACCGAGACGACGGTCCAGATAGACCCGATCAAGAGCCAGGTACCGCTGCACTCCCGGGTCACCGACTTCGCCGGGCAGCCGATCAAGGGCCTGAAGGTCCTACCACCCACACAGCCGTGGCAACCCGGCGATGCGTGGAACTTCCCCACCTATCACGTGCCCAGGGGAGCGGACTTCCTGGTCACCATCAGCGCCAAGGACAGCCGGCAAGCGCTCACGACGACAGTGACGGCCAGCACCGGCTCCTACTCTTTCGCGGCCAATGACATCCACATCCCCAAACACGCCAGGAGTCAGGTCGGGTTCGGAGCGAAGGACGGTGCCGTGCTGTACCGCAGCCGGCAGCCGGAGATCGGAATGCTGACTTTCGTGGATCAGCTCCCTACCCGCTCCACCATGATCCTGGGTAAGTCGGCGACCCGGTCCGGTGCCGGGGTTGCAGGCGCCCTGGACCGCCGGAACAAGCGAGTGCGGTTCCTGGCCGTCGACGACAAGGCCACCAAGGCGCAGGCGGCGACCCTGCAGTTCAACGAGGGTGGGAAGGTCTACGGGGAGGTCGCCGCCGGACTGCCTCCGCTGGGCGTGCTGACGCTCGACTACTCACGACTCAGTGCTCGGAATCCGAAGGGGATACGGGCCTGGGTTCGCACCCCGAACGGCACCAGACGGGACGTCCAGGTCAGCTACAAGTAAGGGGATCCGATGAACCACATCGAGGTGGGTGTCACCGGGATGACGTGCGGCCACTGCGTGACCGCAGTGGCCGCTGAGGTGAGCGCCCTGCCAGAGGTCGACTCCGTCGAAGTGGACTTGCGACCGGATGCCGTCTCGCTGCTGCGGATCGTGGCGACCGGTGAGGTCCCGCGCGACGCTCTTGCGGCAGCGGTCGCCGAAGCCGGCTACGAACTCGCGGATCCGGCGGCTACCGGCTGATCGGCCCGGCGCCACTGCCACAGTCCGAACACGACACCGAGCGCCCCCACCAGAGCGGCCCACTCGACGTAGGTGGCACTCATGGCCGCCTGGGTCGTACCGCCCAGCGCCTCGATCGACGCCGCGGCAGCGA
>CAIWTL010000134.1 GCA_903915555.1 uncultured Micrococcales bacterium
AACCTGGAGATCGTGCTGTGCGAGCGCGGCATTCGGACGTTCGAGACGGCCACCCGCAACACCCTCGACGTGTCGGCGGTCCCGGTCGTGCAGAGCCTGTCCCACCTGCCGATCATCATCGACCCGAGCCATTCGGGCGGCCGCCGGGACCTCGTGGCACCCCTGACGCGGGCCGCCGTCGCCGTCGGCGCCGACGGCGTGATCATCGACGTGCATCCCGATCCCCGATCGGCGCTGTGCGACGGGCCTCAGGCTCTCACGACCACCGATCTCGCCGAACTCTCCTCACAGATCACGGCCCTGGCCACGGCGGTGGGCCGGTCACAGCCGCGCGACCGCTGACCGCGCTCAGTCGGCCGCCAGCATCTCGGCGACGGTGAACGCCAGTTCGAGCGACTGCTCCCGGTTCAGCCGGGGGTCACAGGCCGTCTCGTAGCGATCCCCGAGCGAGTCCTCGGCGACACCCTCGGTGCCACCGACGCACTCGGTGACATCGTCCCCGGTCAGTTCCACGTGCAGACCGCCCGGATGCGTGCCCAGGGAACGGTGAACCGCGAAGAATCCTTTGACCTCCGCCACCACGTCGTCGAACGAACGCGTCTTGTGGCCGGAGGGCGCCTCCCGGGTGTTTCCGTGCATGGGATCGCACACCCAGATGACGGGGTGGTCGACCGCGGCCACCTTGGCGACCAGCGCGGGCAGTCGCTCCTCGACGAGGTCCGCCCCCATCCGGGTGATGAGGGTCAGGCGCCCCGGGGTGCGGTGGGGGTCGAGTCTGCGGATCAGGTCGAGCAGGTCGTCGGGGTGGGCGTTCGGACCGACCTTGACGCCGATGGGGTTGCTGATCCTGGCCGCGAAGTCGATGTGGGCGCCGTCCGGCTGCCGGGTGCGCTCCCCCACCCACAGGAAATGGCCCGAGGACCCGTAGAGCTGGCCGGTGACGGGGTCGGTCCGGGTGAGGGGCCGCTCGTAGTCCAGGGAGAGCGCCTCGTGGGCCACGAAGAACTCGACCGAGCGGAACTCCTCCGGGTCCGCACCGCAGGCGGTCATGAAGGCGAGCGCGCGGTCGATATCGGCGGCCAGGCGGTCGTACCGCTGGCCCGCCGGCGACGCGCGGACGAAGTCGCGGTTCCAGGCATGGACCTGCCGCAGGTCGGCGCTGCCGTCCTGCATGAACGAGCGGACGAGGTTCAGCGCGGCACTGCTGGCCGCGTAGACGCGCAGCAACCGCTCCGGGTCGGGGCGGCGCCCCGACGGCTCGAAGGGCAGCGCATTGACCGCGTCCCCGTAGTAGGAGGGCATCTCGACGCCGTCGCGGACCTCGACCGGCTTGCTGCGGGGCTTGAAGTACTGCCCGGCCATGCGGCCCATCTTGATCACGGGAAGAGACCCGCCGTAGGTGAGGACGACGGCCATCTGCAGCACTGTCCGCAGCCGGGCGCGCAGGGACTCGGGGGTGTTGGCGTCGAACGTCTCGGCGCAGTCGCCGGCCGTCAGCACGAAGGCCTCCCCCCGCTCCACCGCCGCGAGGCGCTGTGTGAGCAGGTGACATTCACTGGCCTGCACGAGACCGGGTACACCGGAGAGTGTCCGGGACACCGTCGCGACCTCGTCCGGGTCGGGCCAGGGGATCGCCTGCGCCACCGGGAGATCGGGCCAGTCGACGGACGTGGCGGCGGGCGCGGCAGGATTCACGTCTCAAGGCTAGGGGTCCACGTGCGGGGACGCCAAAAAGCCCGGCTGCGGCTCAGCGCGGTCAGCCGGCCGCCTCGGCTCGCGCCTGTCGGGCGAGGTCCTTGGCCGTGTTGGCGTACATGTCCTGGTAGGTCTGGCCACTCAACTGCATGAGGTCGTACATCATCTCGTCCGTGGCGGACCGCAGGATGAACCGGTCCTCGGCCATCCCGTAGTAGCGCGTGAAGTCGATCGGCTTGCCGATCCGCACACCGATGCGACGCAGTTGCGGGCGCACCTGCCCGGTCGGCTGGGTCTCGTAGGTCGCGATCATCGCCACGGGGATGACGGGGACCTGGGCGTGCAGCGCCATCCGCGCCGCCCCGGTCCGGCCCCGGTAGAGCTTGCCGTCATGGGAGCGCGTGCCCTCGGGGTAGAGCGCCAGGAGGTCCCCGCCACCGAGGATGCGCAGGCCGGTGTTGAGTGCCGCCTCCGACGCCTTCCCCCCGGAGCGGTCGATCGGGACCTGGCCCGTACCGCCGAAGAACAATCGACTGAGGAACCCCTTCGGGCCGGTTCCGGTGAAGTAGTCGCTCTTGGCCAGGAACGTCGCTCGACGGTCGAGCACGAGCGGCAGGAAGATCGAGTCGGAGAAGGACAGGTGGTTGCTGACCAGCAGCGCCGGACCGTCCTCGGGGATGTTCTCCTCCCCCTCGATCCACGGGCGGAACAGCACCCGCAGCCACGGTCCGAGCAGGAACTTCTTGAGGAACCAATACAGCACGGCTCCTCCTTCCTCCGGCGCCGACCGAACCCGGCCGCCCACCACACCTGCGCGGTCCCGACCATAGCCCGGATGCACCGGTCTTCGGCGTAGCGAGCGGCGCCGTCCGGGTGAAATGGCAAGGATTGCCCGCGACGGTGGTCCGGA
>CAIWTL010000135.1 GCA_903915555.1 uncultured Micrococcales bacterium
CCCCCCGGCTACGACGTCGGGGATGCCTACCACCACATCCTGATGAGCATCCTCATGGCAGCCCGCGCCCATGACAAGCAGGCCATCGACGGCCCGTACCTGCAGATCAAGGACGTCGAGGGCTACAAGCGTGTGGCGGGACGCAGTGCCGCCCTCGGCTTCGACGGCAAGTGGGTACTCCACCCCGGTCAGGTGGAGGCGGCCAATGAGGTGTTCTCCCCCCGGCAGGAGGATTACGACCACGCCGAACTCATCCTGGACGCCTACGAGTACTACACCTCCGCAGCGGGCGGCGCGAAGGGTGCGGTCATGCTCGGCGACGAGATGATCGACGAGGCATCGAGGAAGATGGCCCTGGTCATCTCCGCGAAGGGACGCGCGGCCGGGATGCAGCGCACCGAGACCTTCACACCGCCCGAGGCCTGAGCCCCGCGCACTGGTCCACGCATGTGTGGTCGCTACGCCGCGAGCAGGGACACGGCGACGCTGGTCACCGAGTTCGAGGTGAGCGCCGCCCCGCACCGGGACCTTGCCGCGGACTACAACGTCGCTCCCACCAAGGAGGTCTACGCGGTCGTCGACCGTGCCCCCGGACCGGCGGCCCAGGACGAGCCCCAGATCCGTCGTGAACTGGCGATCGTGCGGTGGGGGCTCGTGCCCAGTTGGGCCAAGGACCCGGCGATCGGGTCACGGATGATCAACGCGCGGGTCGAGACCGTCAATGAGAAGCCCGCGTACCGCACCGCGGCTGCCCGTCGCCGCTGCCTCCTTCCCGCCGACGGCTACTACGAGTGGTATGAACCCACCGAGCCGGGTGCGCCGGTCGGGCGGGCGGGCCGCCCCCGCAAGCAGCCGTTCTACATCCATCCCGCCGACGGTTCCGTCCTCGCCATGGCTGGACTGTACGAGTTCTGGCGCGATCCGCAGCGACCCCCGGAGGACCCGGATTCCTGGTTGTGGACGGTCACGATCATCACGACGTCCGCGACCGACGAGTTGGGCCGGATCCACGACCGCATGCCCATGTGTGTCCGGCCCGAACAATGGAGCGGGTGGCTCGATCCGGCGAACACCGACGGGCGGGCCGCGGTCTCCCTGCTGACCCCGGCTGCGCCCGGATGGTTGGCCGCCTACCCGGTGAGCCGCGAGGTCAACAACGTCCGCCACAACGGGCCGGAGCTCATCGCGCCCTTGACCGAGGACTGACGTGGGCCACTTCACTCGCGTGGTGGAGGACTTCACCTGCGGCCGGTGCGGCGCCGCCGTGACCGGGGACGGGTACACCAACCACTGCCCGGTGTGCCTGTGGTCGTGTCATGTGGACGTGAACCCCGGTGACCGCGCGGCCGACTGCGGAGCCCTCATGGAGCCCGTCGCCGCTGGGCTGAGACAGGACGAGTGGTTCCTCGTGCACCGGTGCGTGGCGTGCGGGTTCGTCCGCCGGAACCGCACTGATCGACACGATGACCGCGCCGCCGTGCGCGCGCTGCTCGGACGCCCGATCCCCGACTCGAGCTGAGTCAGGCGCTCATCCGGTCGGGCGGCACGACGGTGAGTGGCGTTGCGGGATCACGGTCGGCGATCCATGCGGTGAGGGGGGCGGGTAGTTCCGCGGGGCGGTCGCCCCAGTCGTACACCTCGCCGGTGTGCCCGACCCAGTCGTGCAGCGTGGTGCGGCGGGCGGTGAACAGCACGGGGATGATCCCCAGCAGGAACACGAACGACAGGGGCATCACCAGGGTCCTGACCCCTGCCTCGCGCGCCGTGACCGGGGATCCGTCCTTGGCGACGACCCGCAGTCCCAGCAGAGACTTGCCCACCGTGCGTCCGGTCAGCGCCAGCGTGAACCACCAGTAACAGAACGCCCACAGGGCGAACCCGATGATGCCCCACACCGTCCAGTCCGAGGCATCCGGGATCGCCACACCGAAGTTCTTGAGCACCCATGCGATTCCGGCGCTCCCCAGGGTGAAGACCCAGAACACCAGCAGGGCATCGACCACGAAGGCGGCGGTGCGGGACACGGGACCCGCGTAGGTGCCCGTCACCTGTCGCCGTCCGTCGAGTACGGGGACGTCGGAGGCGAGGGCGGTGGGACCGGACGGACGCGTCTCGGGATCGCCCCTGCGGACGCGGTAGAAGAAGCGACCGACGATGGTGTCGAGCCCCACGACCTGTCGGCGGACCACGTCGAGGACGGAACCGGCGACCGCGCCGGTGGACTCGCGCACGATGTCGGCCACCCCGGCGCGGTCGACCAACTCGACGACGTCCACCCGGTCCATCACCCGGTCGATGTCGACGCGGTCGATGAGCGCGTTCGCGTCGACGCGCGCCACGAGTCGCTCCGGGTCGACGCGGTCGAGCAGGCGGTCGGGGTCGACGCGGTCGAGCAGGCGGTCGGGGTCCACGCGGTCCAGCAGGCGGTCGGGGTCGACGCGGTCGAGCAGGCGGTCGGG
>CAIWTL010000136.1 GCA_903915555.1 uncultured Micrococcales bacterium
AGGTACGCCGACTCGACGACTCCGCGCGCACGGCCAAGGAGGCGGCCGATGCGCTCGGCATCGTCCCCGCCCAGATCGCGTCGTCGCTGATCTTCATGGCCGACGGACAGGCCGTGCTGGTCGTGGCCTCGGGCGGTCACCGCGTCGACACCGGCAAGGTGGCGGCGATCCTCGGCGTCGATGAGGTCGGCAAGGCCACGGCCGACGACGTACGCGCGGCCACGAGCTTCGCCATCGGCGGTGTCGCGCCGATCGGCCACCCGGCGCCTCTGCGCACGATCGTGGATACGGACCTCGCGCAGTTCGCCGAGGTCTGGGCGGCAGGCGGCCACCCGCACTACGTCTTCCCGACGTCGTTCGACGAGCTGGTGCGCATCACTGGTGGGACACCTGCCGACGTCGGGACCTAGTAGCTCGCTGTCCTTACTTCTTGGTAGCGATGACGATCGACTGGCGCACGCCACCCCAACGATCATCGCCATCCAAACTCATCAGAGAAACGTAGGCCCAGTTGGTCCTGTTGCGGACAATGACGGAGATATCGCCGCCTGCGGGCGGATTGGACATCTCATCATCGGGCAGGTCGTAGTGCCTTGCCGTGTCAACACCACGGATCGACGTGCGCTTCATCTTGCCGAGCTTCAAGGTTTTCTCGTTGACATCGACTACGAACTGAGGCGTGCAGCCATCGAAGAACATGCGGACGCGACCGTCGGCCATGCGAGCCAGTTCGACCCCGTAGGCGCGCAGCCCAAGCCCCCTGATGGAGCCGCTCACGGCCTCCCACGACTCGGAGAAGGTGAGGCCGTCTTTGGACACGGCAAACCAAATGGAAGAGCCCTGCTCACCACAGGAGCGATCCGGCTGGAACGGCGCCGTCATGTGTCGGCGCATCGCCATGAGGGTGCGGCCATCCTTGAGGATCACCGCCGATGATTCCGTAGCGTCGGAGAAGCGCACTCCCGGCTCCTCGGTCCAGTTCAGGGCATCGTCCGAGACGGCGGAGCGAATCTCGGACTCACCCGGCACCGCGCTGGGCATCGTGTAGTACATGCGATAGCGACCGTCCGGAAGGTTCACTACTGACGCAAACGTGCCCTTCCAGGGCTCAACGTCGTCGGCGGTGAAGTTAACGCCGTCCGAACTGGAATAGAAGTGAAGCCTCGCGGCTCCATCCGGCTCGTCGACGATGAGCCGCACACCGCCGTTGGGGAGCGCCACCGCCTCGGGATCCACCGGCATGAACTCCATGTCAATCGAGTCCATGATCATCGGGCCACGCTTCCACTTGTCCTGCACGGGAATGCGCTCGACGTACCGAAGGTCTCCCACCTGGTTGTCTTCGATGGTCGGCATGGACCAGACCCACGAGACCTTGCCGGTCTTCTTATCCTTGACCTTCGTGCAGGTGTAAGCCAGGCCGTTGTGTGACGCCTTTTGGCGCGGAGGGCACTCGCCCCCCGGCTTCGGTGCGAAGGGATCCGGATCTGGCTTCTGCGGCATGAGATCCGGAGGCCTCGGCGACGGCGCAGCTTGTGCTGCCGCGGTCAGTCCGGATGCCAAAGCGACTGCCAAGCCTGCAGTCGCAAGGATGCGAAAACTCTTCGAGGAATTTGGCACGGCGCGCCCCCCTCTCGCCTCGCAAAGGAGGGTAGGAAGCCCTCCCCAGGGAGTCAAGACGAGAGTGAGGTGTGCCTCCAGCGACCCATCGTCAGCCTCGCGGGATGAACTCCGAATCGAGCTCCCAGGGCCGGATGGGCGAGTTCTCGATCACCCACGTCTGCAGGTCCTTGTCCCATCCGGCGATGATGGCGATTCCCACGAGGATGAAGATCCAGCCCAGCGCGCGCCGGAACCAGCCGTGGGGATCCGCGGCCCACCGAGCGGCGCCGATGAGTCGCTGTCCGAGCAGAGCAATGGCGAGCAGGGTGCCGCAGAGCCCGATGACGTAGGCCACGAGCAATGCCAGGCCTTGGCCTAGTGACGCCGGAAGCACCGTCACGATGACGTAGCCATAGAGCGGACTGCACGAGGTGAAGACAGGTCCGAGAGCGGCACCCGTGAGGATCGCGCCCGCCGTGCCCTCGCGCTGCCGTGCCGCTGCCAGTCGCGCCGTGCTGCGCTGCTGCAGGGACAGCCGCATGGACACGTAGTCCCACAGGGAAGGGAAGGCCGAGAAGAGCCCCAGGGCGATGAGGATGAGTCCACTGATCCACTGCCACACCGACGTGGGAATCCCGATGAGCGCGGTGCTGGCCTTCAGGGCAAGCGTGAACACCACGACGGAGGCACCGAGGGACGCGGCGATGACGTAGGCGCGACGGCGCGCACGCTTGCTGGATTCATCGAGGGAGCCACCGACGATGACCGGGAGCAGTGGCAGGACGCAGGGGGCGAGTGTCGTCAGGACTCCGGCGACCAGAGCCCCCAGCAGCAGGAGCATCACACCGTGTTCTGGGCGATCTGGTCAGCCGTCACGCTGCCCGACCACTTGGCGAGCTCGGTGCCCTCAGCATCAATCTGGACGAAGGTGTGCTGCACGGTCACGCCGTACTTCTGCCGCAGGTCGGTGGCGGTATCGAAATCCACCACCACGATGGTGAGATCGGAGGGAATACCGGCAAGGTCCGCCTCGATGTTGTCGCGCGCCTCCCTGCAGGTGGAGCACCACGCAGCGTTGAAGAACAACACCACGTCGGTCGAGGCGTACGCACTCGTGTCTGCGTCGTATTCGGCGAGCGAGATGTAGGAGCCCGGCCCGGATGGCGCGGCCTCGCTGGATGGTTGCTCCGACTCCGCCGGGGTAGGCGTCTGCGCAGTCGGAGTCGGGGTGGCCGAGGGCGTGGTCTCCTGTGAGGCAACCGCGGTCGCGGACGATGCGGGGGCATCGGCAGATGGAGACGCACAGCCAGCAACGCCAAGAACCAGTGTCGCGGTGAGCAGCGCGGCACGCGCGTCCATTGCACTCCTTCAGGTCGCCCACTGATTCTTCACCCTAGGCAGACCGTTCCGCCAGGGGCAAGACCAGCGGCAGTTCTAGCCCCCCGACCCCTCACCAGGACGACGTACGGGGATGACCATCTCATTGCGTCGCGCGATGTTGGAGTCGGTCCAGCGTCCCGACCAGCGAATGGCGGCGGCCGTCTCCGCCGGGACCGCGGGCAGCACGAAGGACACGGTCCACTGGTCTGTGCCGGCAGGCTCCTGAATGACCGGAGCCGTCATCAGGATGACCGTATTCCCGATGGCTAGCCTCCAAGCCATGAGCGAACCGATCGTCCCCGACACCAAGAACTGGACCTGGGTGCTCGAGCGCCGCTGCGACGACTACGGCTTCGACTCCTCGACACGCGAGTCGGCCTGATGGTGACCGAAGACGGTCCGCACTTCGCCAACTGGGACCAGGACGCCACCGCGGTCGAGGACCGCTACGACCTGCAGGACCCGGCTGTGGTGTCGGTGGAGATCATGACAGCGGCCAGCACGTTGGCCGATCGCTTCGATGCGGTGCGCGACGATCAGTGGGATCGGCCCGGATTCCCGCAGCAACCATCCACCATCGGCAGTGCATCGGGGTTGTCGTCCTTGACGACGTACACCTCCCAGGGCGTGCCCGCGGGATCATGCACCCACACCTTGTCTTGCACGGCGTAGCAGCAGGTGGTGTCGGTCTCGTCGAAGGTCGCCAGGCCTGCCTCGCGGAAGCGATCCGTCGCGTCCACGACTTCCTCCGCGGAGAAGACCTCGACGCCGAGGTGGTTCAGCGCCCCCTGGGGTCCCGCGCCTCGGTCGGCTTCGGGCACCTCGATGAGGACCAACTTCAACGGTGGTTCGACGACCTCGAAGTTGGCGTACCCAGGGCGGCGCTTATGGGGCTCCACGCCGAACATGGCGGAGTAGAAGGCGACGGATGACTCCAGGTCGGCGACGTTCAGGGCCAACTGCACACGAGACATGGCGAGTCCTCTCAGAACGCGTAGGGCCCGAAGCGGCCCCAGGCAACGAAGATGGCGAGCAGGGCCAGGACCAGCGAAGGAACCGCATCCTTGAATGGGTCATGCAGGCGCAGGTGCGTGATCACCGCGCCGACCATGAGAATCGCGATGCCGGAGGCCGCGAGCGGCACGAGGATCGGCGCGATGCCGGTGAGCGCGGGCACGATCAGGCCGATCGCTCCGAGCACCTCGAGGAGCCCGACGATCTTGGGCATGGCTGGCGGGAAGTGATCGACCCAGCCCATGCCGGCGGCCTTCAGCTGCTCAGGGCGACG
>CAIWTL010000137.1 GCA_903915555.1 uncultured Micrococcales bacterium
CGGATCTCGTTGAGGGCGAGCATCATCGGGCACCTGCCGCAGTCGCCGGGTCGATGGAGGAGATGCGCCGGATGCTCAGCAGCCCGGCCAGAAGCGAGAAGACGAGAACCGCGCCGACCGTTCCCAGCACGAGCCCCGGTGACAGCGACACCGGGATACCGGTGGACAGCCCCCGGACAGCTCCATAGGTGAGCAGGACGGCGATGGCGCCCGCGACGAGGACCACTACGGCGATCTGGATCGCGACAGCCGCCGACAGTTTTCCGGTGGAGGCGCCGATGGCACGCAGCAGGGTGAAGGACCGCATCTTCTGGACGGTGAGGATCAGGAAGAAGAACCCGATGACGACGATGCCGATGATGAACGTGAGGCCCACGAGGATGCCGAATGTCTGGGTGATCGACTCGACGCCGGGGATCAGATCGACGGCGTCGCTCTTCACGTAGCCCTTGGTGTCCGGCACATCCTCGCCGATGGCCTGGGCGACCGAGGCGGGATCCGCGCCGGCGTCCACCTGGACGGCAACCGCGTTGAGGGGGACGAACGGAACGTCCGGATTGGCTGCACGAACGACCTCGTCGTACACCTCCGGGACCACATATCCCGTCGGGGCAGCGTTGAACTGGGCACCCTTCAACAGGCCCACGACGGTCAGGGTCCGGTCCGACTCGCTCAGGGTCACCTCGTCGCCGATGGCGTATCCGCCGCCGTCCATCGCGATCTGGTTCCTGTTCTGGGCCAACTCCCCCTCACTGAGCCCGGTGGGCGCTCCCGGCTCCCCGGGAGTGGCGGCGACGAGCTGCAGGTCGTTGCTGCCATCCGCGAGCTCCGCGGACGTCGTGGCCAGGCTGACCCCGCCGGCTGCGGCGACACCGGGCACATCGGCGATCTTGTCGACGACACGTGGATCGAGGCGCGAGGCCTGGAGGTTGTCCCTCGCGGAATCGGAGTACACGAGAACCTGCCCGTCCAGACCGTCGAGCGCGCCGGTGATGGAGGTCACCAACGCCGTCGACAGTGTCGTCAGGAACAGCACGAGGAAGACGAGGAGGGACACGGCACCGGCGAGGAGGCCGAACTTCAGTTTGGAGCGCCTCATCTCGGTGAAGGCGAGGCTCATGGGGCGACACCACGCATCCTGGTCCCGCCTCGCGGCTCCACCCGTCCCGTGCTGCTCACGCCTCCATCATGGCGCACTCGCCCCGGACCGCATCACGAGGATCCCGGAAGCGAGGGCGGCCTCACACCACTAGGCTCACCGTCGTGGCGACGGAACTGTGGCCGGGAGTGCGATTGCACGTGGTGACCGGCAAGGGGGGAACCGGCAAGACCACGGTTGCAGGGGCGCTCGCGCTCGCCCTGGCATCCGGCGGCCGGCGCATCCTCCTGCTCGAGGTCGAGGGTCGCCAGGGGATCGCACAGCTCTTCGACGTGCCGCCCCTGCCGTACGCCGAGACCCGCATCGCCGTCGGACGCGACGGTGGCACGGTCGTGGCGCAGGCGATCGATCCCGAGGCAGCTGTTCTGGAGTATCTCCAGCTGTTCTACAACATCAAGCGCGGGGGATCCGCCCTCAAGAAGATCGGCGCGATCGACTTCGCCACGACGATCGCGCCTGGGCTGCGCGACGTGTTGCTGACGGGCAAGACCGGCGAGCAGGTGCGGAAACGCGACAAGGACAACCGTTTCGTCTGGGACGCGGTCGTGATGGACGCGCCCCCGACCGGACGCATCACACGGTTCCTCAACGTCAACACCGAGGTCGGCTCCCTCGCACGCGTCGGACCGATCAAGAACCAGGCCGACTCGGTGATGCGGGTGATGCGTTCGCCCGAGACCGCGGTCCACATGGTCACCCTGCTCGAGGAGATGCCGGTGCAGGAGACGATCGAGGGTGCCCAGGACCTGGCCCTCGCAGGCCTCCCGGTGGGGTCGGTCTTCGTCAACATGCTGGAGGCGGAGGAACTCCCGGACACCGCACTGCTCTCCGACGACCCGGTCCCCCGTACCGAGTTGCGTGAGGGACTCGTGGCCGCCGGCATCCCCGAACGCAAGCGCGGGCTGGTCGCCGCCCTGCAACAGGAGGCGACGGATCACGCCGTCCGGGTACGCCTGCAGCGTCGCGAACGACAACGACTGGAGGAGACGGGGTTGCCACTGATCGACCTTCCGGCACTTCCGGCGATCGACCTGGGTGCGCTCTACGAACTCGCCGGTGCCATCGACAAGCAGGCACCCCGATGACCCGTGAGTTCGACGTCGATGCCCTGCTGACCGACCCCTCGACCCGCATCATCGTGTGCTGCGGGTCCGGTGGTGTGGGCAAGACGACGACTGCCGCCGCCATGGCGCTGCGGGCAGCTGAGCAAGGTCGCCATGTCGTCGTGCTGACCATCGACCCCGCTCGGCGGCTCGCCCAGTCGATGGGACTCACCGAGCTGGACAACACGCCGAGGGCGGTCGCCGACGTCTCCGGCGACGGGTCACTCGACGCCATGATGCTCGACATGAAGCGGACCTTCGACGAGCTCGTCGAGTCCCACAGCGACCCGCAGCGGGCACAGCAGGTCCTGGCCAACCCCTTCTACCAGGCACTGTCGAGTTCCTTCGCCGGAACCCAGGAGTACATGGCGATGGAGAAACTCGGGCAACTGTCCCATGCCGCTCAGGAGAGCGGCCAGTGGGATCTGATCGTCGTCGACACACCTCCCTCGCGGTCGGCCCTGGACTTCCTGGACGCCCCCGAGCGTCTCGGATCCTTCCTCGACGGACGCTTCATCCGACTTATCGGGGGTGGGGCGCGCGGCGCCGGCCGCGGTCTCGGTCGCGTCCTCGGCGCCGGCATCGGCCTGGCTTCGGGCGCGATGAAGAAGGTGCTGGGCAACCAGTTGCTCGACGACGTGTCCACCTTCGTCCAGGCGCTCGACAGCATCTTCGGGGGGTTCCGCGCCCGCGCCGAGGAGACCTTCCGGATCCTGCAGGAACCGGGGACCGCTTTCGTGGTGGTGGCTGCGCCCGAGCCCGACGCGGTACGGGAGGCGAGCTACTTCGTCGACCGGTTGACGACCGAACAGATGCCCCTGGCAGGGCTGGTGCTGAACCGGGTGACGCTGCCGCCGGAGCACTCGTTGTCGGCGGAGGAGGCGATCGTGGGAGCCGAGCGACTCGACCGCGAGGGGGTCCACGCCCCGACGGCCGCTGTCCTGCGACTGCACGCGGACACGATGCGCACCGCTGCCCGGCAGCAGAACATCGCCGAACGCTTCTCGGCGGCGCATCCCACAGTGCGCCAAGCCGTTGTGCCGGCCCTCGCCGACGACGTGCACGACCTCGAGGGTCTACGGGAGATCGGTGAATTCCTGTCCGAGGACCTGATCGACCGGTGGCGCTGAGCCCCTGTCCGACGATCCCCGCAAGGGTGCGTCAGGACGTGAACGGCTGCGCGACCGCGCGGTCCACCTGCTGCGGGACGAGGGGCAGTTCACCGCCGACGCGTTGATGCTCGTCACGGGCTGTCTGCAGCAGTCGACGCCACGACGTGACCTCGGGCCGACGCCGCAGGAGCGCCCGTCGCTCGCGCTCGGTCATGCCGCC
>CAIWTL010000138.1 GCA_903915555.1 uncultured Micrococcales bacterium
CCCCCTCTCCGATGGTGATGGCGTCGACCATCCCCAACTCGGTGATGGGGCGACGGATCTCGGGATCCTCCACCTTGGACAGCGCTGCCTCCACCGCGTCTGCGGTCACTGACGTCATGGGCACTAGGTTACGGCGGACCGGTGCGCGCGGCAGCGGCGCCGGTCAGTCCCCGCGGCGGTCGTCGGCGGAGTGATCGGGCCCGTTGGCGGGGCCGAGACGTTCGGCGAGGTCCTCCAGGAGGTCCTTCAACTCGCCACGGACGTAGTCACGCGTCGCGACCTCGCCCAGTGCCATCCGCAGCGCGGCGAGCTCGCGCATGAGGTATTCCGTGTCTGCCACGAGCCGGTCGTCGCGGTCGCGGTCCTCCGCGTACTGGACGCGGTCGCGGTCGTCCTGGCGGTTCTGGGCCAACAGGATCAGGGGCGCCGCGTAGGAGGCCTGGAGCGACAGCAGCAGCGTGAGGAAGATGAACGGGAAGGGGTCGACCTCCCACGCTCCCGTCCAGGCCCCCCACAGGTTGAATGCCACCCAGACGATGATGAGCACCGTCATCAGCGCGATGAACTTCCACGAGCCGATGTAGCGGGCGATCCGTTCGCTGATCCGACCGAACTGCTCGGGGTCGTAGGACGGCCGTAGGTTGGGTCCGCGGCCCTTGGCGAGCGGTTCCTCCAGTCCGGAGGCCGCCGCCCGGCGGTTCTTGTTCGCCCGGTCAGCCATGATCAGTCTCCCCGTCATGGTCGCGCCAGTCCTCGGGCAGCATGTGGTCGACGAGATCGTCCACGGTGATGGCGCCGAGCAGATGGTCGTTCTCGTCCACGACCGGCGCCGCCGCCAGGTTGTAGGTCGCGAAGAACCGTGCGACCCGATCCAGTGGGGTCTGCGGCCCCAACGGCTCCAGTTCCTGATCGACGATGCTCGACACCAGCGTCGACGGCGGTTCCCGCAGCAGCGCCTGGAAATGAGCCGCCCCGAGATAGCGCCCCGTGGGGCTCTCCAGGGGCGGTCGCACGACGTACACCTGCGAGGCCACGGCAGGGGAGAGGTCGACGTCGCGCACCCGTGCGAGGGCCTCGGCGATGGTCGCATCCGGACCCAGGATCACCGGTTCGGTGGTCATCATGCCGCCGGCGGTGTCCTCGTCGTAGCTGAGCAGGCGCCGGATGTCGGCGGCGTCCTCCGCCTCCATCCGCTGCAGCAGGCGCTCTGCGAGTTGGGGGTCGAGTTCGCTGACCAGGTCCGTCGCGTCGTCGGGCTCCATCTCCTCGAGGACGTCGGCGGCGCGCTCCAGGTCCAGCGCGGAGAGGATCTCGACCTGGTCGTCCTCCGGGAGGTCCTCGAGGACCTCCGCGAGGCGGTGATCCTCCATGGAGGCGGCGATCTGGTCGCGCCGCGCGGGCGACAGTTCCTGGAGCATGTCCGCGATATCGGCAGCCTTGAGGCCGTCGAGGTTCGACAGCAGCTCCTCGGCGCCCTGGGTCGGGCTCTCCTGCCGTAGCCCGGTGACCTGGTTCCAGGGAACGATGAACGTCTCGCCACGCCGGCGGAACCCACCACCGCGCTTCACGAACAGCTGACTGATGTCCCAGTCGTTGGACCGCGTCCGTTCGATGCCGACGTCCTTGATCTGCGCGTCGGTGTCATCGTTCACCTTGACGATGCGGTCCAGCAGTTCCGCCAGGACCAGCGTCTCGGACTGACGCTTCTCGAACCGTCGGAGATTCACCACACCGCTGACGACGACCTGCTTTGCATCGAAGGAGTGCACCCGCCCGATGGGCAGGAAGATCCGGCGCCGCGGGGGCACCTCCACGATCAGTCCGAGGACACGGGGAGGCTTGGGTCCGGTGAGCAGGGTCACGACGCAGTCGCGCACCTTGCCGACCTGGTCGCCGTTCGGATCGAACACCGACACACCGGCGAGGCGCGCCACGAAGACCCGCGTCGAACCGCTCACGAGCGCAATCTAGCGTCCACAGTGCGGATGCCGGTGCCGATCGACGCCTCCGGACGCGGCGTGGCTCTGCGCCGGACGGCACGCCGCAGGGGCCGGGGAC
>CAIWTL010000139.1 GCA_903915555.1 uncultured Micrococcales bacterium
GGCGAAGGTCGTGGAAGGCGGGGGAAGCCCCGACCCGAACAAGAACGCGCGGTCGGTCGCCCGTCACCGCAAGCGCGGCAAGATGCTGCCCCGCGAACGCATCGACATCCTCCTCGACGACCTGTCCCCGTTCCTCGAACTGAGTCCGCTGGCGGGATGGGGGACCGACGATCCGCTTGGTGGGGGGATCGTCACCGGCATCGGGACCATCAACGGCACCGAGTGCATGATCATCGCCAACGACGCCACGGTGAAGGGTGGCTCGCAGGGACCCACCTCGGTGAAGAAGGGGCTGCGGGCGATGGAGATCGCCCGCAGCAACCGGCTGCCGCTCGTCAGCCTCACCGAGTCCGGTGGCGCGGATCTGCCGAAACAGTCGGAGATCTTCGTTCCCGGTGGCGCGTCCTTCAAGAACCTCACGCAGTTGAGTGCCGAGGGCATCCCCACCGTCACCCTCGTCTTCGGCTCCTCGACCGCCGGTGGCGCCTACGTGCCGGGCATGAGTGACTACGTGGTCCTGCAGAAGGAGGCCGCCAAGGTCTACCTCGGCGGGCCGCCGCTGGTGAAGATGGCCATCGACGAGGACGCCGACGAGGAGGAACTGGGCGGCGCCGAGATGCATGCGCGCGTCAGCGGACTCGCCGACTACCTCGCCGAGGACGAGCTCGACGCGCTGCGCATCGGCCGCGACATCGTCGGGCACCTACGGTGGCGCAAACGCGGCAACGGCCCCGACCGCAGTTCCGTTCCCCCGGCGTATGACGCCGAGGATCTGCTCGGCATCGCCAGCAGCGACATCCGCATTCCCTTCGAGGCTCGCGAAGTCCTCGCCCGGGTGCTCGACGGCAGCGAGTTCGAGGAGTTCAAACCGCTGTACGGCACCACCCTGGTCACCGGTTGGGGCCACATCGGCGGCTATCCGGTCGGCGTCATCGCCAACAACGGCATCCTGTTCAGCGAGGAGAGCCAGAAGGGGGCGCAGTTCATCCAACTGTGCAACCGCCACGACATCCCCATCGTGTTCTTCCAGAACATCACCGGCTTCATGGTCGGCACCAAATACGAGCAGGGCGGCATCATCAAGGACGGCGCCAAACTCATCAACGCCGTGTCCAACTCCCGGGTGCCGCACCTCACGGTGATGATGGGTGCGAGCTACGGGGCCGGCAACTACGGGATGAGCGGCCGCGCCTACGACCCGCGTTTCGTGTTCACGTGGCCGAACCATCGCATCGCCGTCATGGGGCCCAAGCAGTTGGCCGGCGTACTGACGATCGTGGCCCGCCAGAAGACCGAAGCCGCCGGTGCGGAGTTCGACGAGGCGGCGTTCGCGCCCATCCGCGACGCCTTCGAGAACCAGGTCGAGAGCGAGTCGACCGCGCTGTTCGCGACCGGCCGACTGTGGGACGACGGCATCATCGACCCCCGCGACACCCGGACCGTGCTGGCCCTCTCGCTGTCGGCCGTCCATTCCGGCCCGGTGGCGGGCGCCGACGGCTACGGCATCTGGCGGATGTGAGGGATCGAGGTGGAGGACGCAATGCCCGACGAACTGCCCTTGGGTGACAGCCTGGGTGAGGCCACCATCGGCACACTCCTGGTCGCCAACCGCGGCGAGATCGCCGTCCGCATCTTCGACACCGCCCGCGAGATGGGGA
>CAIWTL010000140.1 GCA_903915555.1 uncultured Micrococcales bacterium
CATCTTCCCGCTGATGTGGGCCAGCACCTTGTGACCGTTGTCGAGTTCGACGCGGAACATCGCGTTCGGCAAGGACTCCACAATGGTGCCCTCGAGCTCGATCGCTCCGTCCTTCTTCGCCATGCTTCGACTCAGATCCTTCGGTGTCGCTGTCACTGTCGCTGCCGCCGGCCCGTCGCGCCCCCCCTCGACGCTGAACGCTCACGCGCACAGGCACTCCACGGGAGCCCCCGAAGGGGTGGTGGATGAGGGTAGGCACACCGAGCCGACTGCCAGTGTAGGGGAAGAGGGCAGGAACCCAAAACCCCCGGCTGCCGTCCCGGGATGGGATACGCGTCACACCGTCAGTCCAGGATCCCGATCTCGCTCATGAACAGGATGATCGCCGCGACGGCAGGCTCGCGCGCGAAAGGGTTCTTCAGTTTCGTCGACCCCATCGAGGCATACCAGGGGAACGTGTCGTATGACAGGTCCCAGTGGTTGGCGCGGAACTTGGCCAGGTGGGGGGCGAACGGCAGCGGCGGCCTGGTCTGCTCCTGGGTGAGCTGCATGTCGTTCTCCTGGTCGTACTTCGCCAGGTCGAACGTCCCCTGCACCTGGAACCACGGAACCTCGAAGATGGTCGTCGCGCCGCTGAAGTAGAACATCGGCACCCCCAGATCCATGAACAACTCCTGGTTCTCCTCCAGGAACTCCCCGCGGTACCACGTGGTGAGGGACTTCAGAGCACCCTTGAAGTCGTACTCGTCCAGTCGGCGGTTGACCCGCTGCATCTGGATGATCGGCGCCATGCGCAGGAGCAGCTTCCCGACGTTGCCCGACATGGTCTTGACCGCGTCGTACTCGGGGAGGTCCTTGATCTGGTTGTAGATGTCGTCTGCCGCATAGGAGCCGCCGACGGCTCCCGCCCAGGCGGCGAAACCCTTGATCCGCGGCGCGAGGTCCGGCCGGCGCGCCAGCAGGGTGAGGATGTCGGGCGAACCTTTCGAGTACCCCATGAGGAAGACGTCACCCGCCGGGGGGATCGGGTTGTCGTCCGCAGTGACGTAGCCCGCCTCGACGTCGGTCTTGACCCCGATACCGCGCTCGATGGCGTTCTCGAGATCCTTGACGTTGGCCTCCGTCGACGCCATGGGGTGGGAGTCGACGGCGATGACCCGGATCCCGAACCTCGACTGGATGCGGGGCCACACCGACTGGAAGGCGAGGACGGGCAGCAGACCGGTGAGAAGCCCGGGGGCGAAGACGATGGTGGTGTTGCCGAGGGACCCCAGCTGTGGCGGGGGCAGTTCGGCGGCGACCTCGTCCGCGCCGATCGTCTTGACCATCCGCTGCGCCAGTTTCTGCCGGACGCTGCGCTTGTCCACCATGTTCAAGGGAAAGGGCATCTCGGAGTTCTTGACCGTCCGGGCATCCGAGATGGCCTCCTGCAGGAAGATGTTGCGGTAGCGACGGCCCAGCCAGTCGTTGATCACCGGGTCGGATATCGCCGCGATGGGGTCGGCCGTGATGGCGTCGCGCACCTCCCGGATCACCGTGAGGTAGTCCTCCTTGCCGAGTGCGTCCCGAATGACGCTCGTATCCACCTGTGACGCCATGCGCTTCTCCTCAGGCCCTGTGCGCGGCCGGCTACGTCGCGAACCTAGCGCGGCGGACGACCCCTACGCTCGCCATCGGGTGAGCCATGTCACTCGGCGCGATCACCACATCACGTTTCGTATCCACAGTCACGGGCAGTCAGATGGTTATCCCCACGACCGAGGAGGCAGGCGGATGATCAGGGAAACGATTCTCGCGGGGGCGATGAGTGCGGTGGTTGCCACCGTTGCCGCCCCGGCGGGGGCCGCGACCTCCGCTCAACCGGCCCAGGGCTCCACTCTCACCTCGGCGCGCAGGATGCTGGACGTCGCCGAGCAGGAGTTGGCCGAGGCGCGGGCCACGGCCGACACCATCCGGCAGCAGGCGAAGTCCGGTGCCATCGATCCCGAGGTCCTCGCGGCACTTCAGCCCGCCGAGGAGCCCGACTTCCGGCAGGGGGCGGCCGAGATCGAGCTCATCGCCGCACTCATCGACGATTCACCGACCGACACCACACTGCGCGAGGCGAGCATCGACGAACTGGCGACCATCACGCCCCTCGACACCGATCAGCAGGTCCCTGCCACTCCCCTCGTGGTCACCGGTCCGGAGGACGCGGTCAGGTCCGCGGAGGCCCGCGTCATGCGTGCCGAAGAGGAGAAGGCCACTGCGCAGGCCCTGATCAAACAGCTCGAGGGGCAGTCCGACGCCGATGGCCCCGGGTCCGCCCGACTCGCCGAACTCTGTTCGAACGCCGGTGTCGTGGTCGAGGTGTGCCAGCCGGTCCGGTGGAGCGAGGCGCACCTGAAGTTCGACACCGTGATGATCGGTCGAACCGTCAACATCATGTGGGACGACGTCAAGGAGGTCGGTGGCTACCGGCCCTACGACCCGTATCCGGACCATCCCAGTGGCCGCGCAGCGGACATCATGATGCCGAACGGCGGCACCGGTTCCGACGTCCAGTTGGGCAACGAGATCGCCCGCTACTTCCAGAAGCACGCCAGGGAATACGGCATCTACTACATGCTCTGGCGGCAGAAGATGTGGAAGGCCGGGGACCCCGTGGGCGCCTGGACATCGGTGAGCGACCGCGGGTCACCGACGGCCAACCACATGGACCACGTGCACATCACCGTGGAGAACGGTCACGACGGCAATGCCTGGCACCAGATGGTGCGCGAGGCGAAGAAGCCGGCCTGACCGGCCCGATCAGTTCCCTGCGACGGCTGCGGGTGACGGGATCCCGTTGCGGGCGAAGAAGTCTGCGCCGCCGTCCTCGGCGGTGAGGACCCAGGGGCCCTCCTCGGTGATCGCGACGGTGTGCTCCCAGTGGGATGCGTACGAGCGGTCCACGGTGCTGACCGTCCACTCATCGGCGTGGACGAAGACGTCCGGCCCGGCCAGGGTCACCATCGGTTCGACGGCGATGGCCATACCGGGCTTCAACTTCGGGCCTCGTCCCGGTGGGCCGAAGTTGGCCACGGCGGGCTCCATGTGCATGCGTGACCCGATGCCGTGCCCCACGTAGTCGCGCAGGATCCCGTAGCCGCGATCGGCGGACCGTACGGTCTCCTCGACGGCGGCGCCCACATCGGTCAACCGACCACCCGGGCGCGCGGCCGAGAGCCCCGCCCACAGTGCGTCACGTGTCGTCCGTGACAGGTCGGCGATCTCCTCCGGCACCGCGCCGACGGCCACGGAGATCGCTGCATCGCCGTGCCAACCGTCGACGATCGCGCCGAAGTCGATCGACACCAGGTCTCCCTCGCCGAGCACCCGGTCCCCGGGGATGCCGTGCACGACCTCGTCGTTGACCGAGACACACAGGACCGCCGGGTAGCCGTAGTACCCCAGGAACGACGACTGCGCGCCGTGTTCCTGCAGCGTCCGGGCAGCCACGACGTCGAGTTCGCGGGTGGTGGTGCCGGCCACGCTGGCCTCGGCGCAGCGCCGCAGCGCGTCTGCGACGACAAGCCCTGCCTCCCGCATCCGCGCCAGCTGCGCGTCGGTCTTGATCTCGATTCCGCCGGGTCGACGGAACACGTCAGTCGCGGAGCGCGGCGAGGATGCGGCCGCTGACCTCTTCGACGCTGCCCATGCCGTCCACCTGACGCAGGACTCCCTGGTCCGCGTAGAGGCGCGTCAGGGGCTCCGTCTCGGCGGCGTAGACCTCCATGCGACGACGGATCACCTCTTCGGTGTCGTCGGCGCGGCCCTCGACCTCAGCCCGCTTGAGAAGTCGCTGAACGACCTCCTCCGTGTCCGCCGTGATCTCCACGGCAGCATCCAGCTCGTAACCGCCGTCAGCCAGGATCCCGTTCAGTTCGGCCACCTGCGGGGCCGTGCGGGGATATCCGTCGAGGAGGAAGCCGTGAGCCGCGTCGTCCTGGCCGAGCCGGTCGGCGACCATGGCGTTGACCACGGAGTCGGGGACGTACTCACCCTTGTCCATGTACTCCTTGGCCTGGATTCCGAGCTCGGTGCCCTCGCCCACGTTCCGGCGGAAGATCTCACCGGTCGAGATATGGGGGATGTTCAACTCCTGGGAGATGACCGTGGCCTGGGTACCTTTGCCGGCCCCGGGGGGCCCCATGAGAACGATGCGCATGATCGGACCCTAGCGACCCCGCGCCCAGGATTCGACTCGTGGCCCGACAGTGCTGAAGGTCCCCGTCGTTGAGGACTTCCGTCTCCGCTCCCCGTTGTTAGCGTGGAAGGGAGGCTCTCATGTCCAGCCCCGTGCCGGCAGTCCCCGGCTCCCGCGCTCTCCGCAGGGAGTGGGTGTTCCTTGCGGTCACCCTGCTGCTCCTCGGCGTGGGCCTGGTCGCCGGGGCGACCTCGGCCCCGGGCCTTGCCAAGGCGCTCTGGACGGTCGCCACCGCGATCGGCCTCGTGGTCTCCGTGACGTCCACGATCATGGCCGCCCTCCGTCGCGAACTGCGCGTGGACGTGATCGCGGTGCTGGCCCTCGCCGGTGCCCTGTGGATCGATGAGCCCCTCGCCGGGGCCATCATCACCCTGATGCTGGCCTCCGGCCGACTTCTCGAGGCCCGGGCGGCGTCGCGGGCGGAGCGGGACCTGACCGCGCTCGTGTCGAGGGCGCCGACGCGGGCGCGGCGCATCCGCGCCGACCGGGTGGAGGTGGTCGACGTCGCCGAGG
>CAIWTL010000141.1 GCA_903915555.1 uncultured Micrococcales bacterium
ACCACGAGGTTGCCCGCCTGATTGGACGTGAAGACACCGAACTCGAGGTAGGTGCTGGTGTCGAAGACGCCGATGGTCCACGCCAGGAGCGCCGTCGCCACCCACGGGTGACGTAGCGGGGAATCGATGTTCATGGCGTGTTCGAGGGACTCCGACGGCCGGGGTGGTCTTTCGTCGCGTCGCTGACGGTCCGGGGTCGACGGCTCGCGAACCGCCGCCAGGCGACCAGCACGAGGACGATCAGCACGAGCCAGAGGACACCGACGATCAGGACAGTGTTCACGATGCCCCCAATCTGCACTCTCGGCATCGGCGTGATCGCTCGCGGGCTGTAGGACCGCCCTCAGCAGCCTAGCGGGGGAGACCCCCGGGAGAGGGCCCGCGCCGGCCGCTCAGTTGCGCCCCGGGGCCACCGCTGCCGGACGGGGCAGCGCGGTGCGCCATGGCGCGAAGTTCGGGGCGCCGATGCCCGACGCGAGGTCGTAGCCGACCCGGGCGGAGCAACAGCCCTGATCGTGCAGGTCGTTGTCCCCGATCCGTACGTCGTAGAAGGTCGCCGGACGCTGCCGGGCCATGCGGTAGAGCGCAGGCTGGATCAGGCCGTAGGGGGGCCGACCCGCCAGCCGTTCACCGGCGGCCAGGATGCCTACGGTCGCCGCGGTGAAGGGTGTGGCCGCGCTGGTGCCTCCGACCAGCTGGATGTCCAGCTCCCCATCGGCACCGGTCATCGCGACGGGATAGCCGGGGCCGTTCGCGGCGTGCGCCGAGAGATCGGGCACCGTGCGGACGGTGGCGCGGGTCATGTCCGCGGGTTGCCACCAGGGCCGATCGAACAGAACCGACCGGCCGCCGCCTCCGGCCACCTCGTCGGGGCCGATCGGCGGAAGGGAGTCGCTGGAGTTCCACACGTACTCACGGACCCGGCGATTGGCCCTGTCGAGTGCGATGCGCGTTCCCCCGACCGAGGTGACGTAGGTGCTGCTGCCGGGATAATCGACCGCAGCCTTGACCGGCCCCGTGCCCGTCTCGTTGTTGATGCAGTCGGACGACCCACGGTCCCCTGCGGCCGCGAAGAGGGAGGTCCCCGCCAAGCCGAGCCGCAACAGGACGGAGTCGGTGAGGGAGGTGACGTCGGGACCGATCTTCCGGAGGTCCGGCTCGCACAGGCCGTACGACGACGTGATGGCGTGCGGAAGGCGTTCCTGTCCGTACGCGACGGCCCAGGCCAGGAACAGACGGAGGTCGAAGCCGGAGGTCTCGACGACGTGGACCGTGGAGCCCCGCGGCAGCACCGCCTGGACGACCTGGACGTCGAGGTCCCCTTCGCCGCCCTCGGGAAGGTCACCGATCAGTCCGGGCACCGGGACCCGTTCGAACCGGGCGCGGGGCACACCGAAGCACTCGGCGGAGACGGCCAGTGCTGCTTCGGAGAAACCGTCGCCGAGACTCATGATGGTGACCCTGCTTGCCCGGCCGACGCGGCGCGACGTGGGCAGATTGTCCAGCCCGTAGGCGGTGCGCAACTGGTTGAACGAATAGGTGTACCGGTTCAGTTCCGCGCTGATGTCGGCCAGGCAACTGTCGGGGGTGCCTCGGTTGATGCCCGCGTAGCTGCGCTCCGGGCGACGCTGTGCGGTCACGTCCTGCGGCAGTACCCGGCTGTGCACGTCCAACGGGACGAACTCCTCGACGACGCCGCGCAGGGCCCGCGGGGGCCTGCCCCGTGTCGTGTACTGGGTGACGGCGATCCCGTCGAGGGACCGCTTGCGAACCTTGATCGGTGCGCCCACCCACTGGCTCATGCGGCCTGCAGTCCCCGAAACGGTGGCGAAGACACCAGTGGCGTCCACTGACACCCGCAACCCGTCGGACGAGGCGCTGCGGCGCAGGGCGCGGATGGCCGGACGCTGCGCCCCGTAGCGCCGGGCGATGCTCTCCCGTCCCGGGAAGCGGCGGTAGGACCGGGACGCCGGGTCGGCGGTGCGACGCAGGGCTGCCTTCGCCCGGTCCTCGGGCCTGGCAAGACCGACGTAGAAGCTCACCCGGGCGTCGGGGGACGCGTTCGTGCTCGGGCGGCGTTCCCATGCCGTCGCGTCGAGAGTGTCGGCCGTCGCCGGTGGGCTCAGGACGGCCACGGCGGTGGCGCAGACGGCGGCGATGGCCAGACTTCGGGACATGACTCAGACGGTAGGGCGCACAGGGACTCTTGGCAGCCCGAAGCCGGGGTCCAAAGTCCCGAATACCTCGCTACGGGCAGCACAGCCCTTGTCAGCGGTGCGGCGCCGAGTACCGTCGAAAGCGAGTCGAAGGGGGTGGCGGTGATGACGATGGAGACCTCCGTGCCGCGCACCGGTCCCGAGCCGGATACCTGCCGCACGGTCGAGAAGCGCCGCAGCCAACTGCGGTCCGCCCTGACTGCCACGGAGGTCGCGCTGCTGCGACAGCCGGGGCCTGACCCGTCCGCGTGGCTCGCGGAGGTGCGGCGCAGTCTCGAGTCGCTCCGTGTCGCCTTCGACCAACACGTCGACGTGCACGAGGGCGCGGACTCCTTCCACGCGGATGTCCTGCGTCACCAGCCGGCGCTGGCGTCCCGCGTGACGTGGTTGCAGCGGGACCATCGCCGCCTCGACGTTCAGCTGTCGGAACTGTCGGAACGAGTCGACGCGCCGGCGACGAGCGAATCCGTGGTCCGGGTGCGGACCCGGGGCCTCGACCTCGTGCACAGGTTC
>CAIWTL010000142.1 GCA_903915555.1 uncultured Micrococcales bacterium
AGCGGCTCTAACCCAGAGGTGGCGACCGGCGCCGACTCTTGCAGCGGAGGCCAGTAACCTTCACCCCCCTCGCTCACCGGTTGTCTGAGTCGCAACTGCTCGTAGAACTCTCGAATAAGGCGTGACTTTCCCGCCCCTGACTCTGCCTCCAGCAGGATCACCCGTGGGACGTCTTCGCCTGCCTGGAGCCGCTCCAGATGGTCAACAAGACTCTCCACGAATGCGGACTGCCGCTGTCCGACGAAGGTGGTCACGAGGCTGCCTTCAGGCAGTAGATGGTCACGATCTTGACCGCCCACGAACCGCGGCGGGTGGACGCCACGCTGCCAGGTCGGCACGGGTCAGTTGGTACTGGTTCAACTGCTGATCGAGCAGTGCGGTGATCGCCGCGGCTGGGGACTGGCCGAAGGCGGGGTCCATCTCAGCGTGCCATTGGTGGAGCCACGGCTCCAGCTCAGCCAGACCGGCGAGCAGTGGCAGCAGTTCTTCGCGGCCCCAGCCTTCCTGGGTCTGTCGCTCCAGGATCACCCTCGCCAACGCGCGCGCCTGTTCGGCATGATCCCAGCCGGCCCAGCCCAGCACCTCGCTGGTGTCCGCGCCGCGACCAGCCCCGGGGTAGGAGCTGAACCGCTCCTTGGGGACATCCAACTTGCCCCTGGCCCGCCAGTACCACGACTTACGGAAGTCGCCCTGTCCGTACTTCGGCGGCACCGGGATGTCGACACGCTCGCCTGCGTCCTCACGGCGCTGCAAGTCCCACACCTGCTCCCACTCGGCCCGCTTCACCAACCCGGAGTCGGTATAGCGCAATGCCGCCAGGAACGGCACGCCCTCCTCCTTCAGCAAAGCCGTCAGCTCGTGTGTGACGGCGATATCTTGCGTACCGGCCAACAACCGCAGCCCCGCCATCAATGACTCGTCCTGCCGAGCTAACTGCGCCAGACCGGCGACGCTCAACACGCGCGGACCCTGCGCATCCGCCCACAACGACGGGTCCTCCAACCGGTCCAGACAGTAGGCAGTCAACGCCTCGCGCTCCATGTCCTCCCACGACTTTGACGCCCACCGCCGCTTGAACTCCGGTCGCTCCAACAAGCCAATGAACTTGTCCGACTCGATCAGATCGAGCCGCCCCTGTACCAGATCGCGGTAAGCCTGCGGCCAATGCGCCGGTATCTCCGTGATGGGCGATGAGCCATGCCGCTCGAACCACGCGGTCTCCTCCTCACCGGCAGCCACCCGACGGGCCAGCACGATCTCGAACGCCCGCTCTCCCAACGACAGCTCCGGGAGGTCAGCCGCGGAGTACGTCAGCGGCTTATCAGTCAGGCCGTACAGGCCGTAGACCTGCCAATCCAGTTCCTCTTGCGCCGAGATCAGTTGCCGACGGATCGACTCATACTCGCCTCGTGCAGTATCCAGCCGCTCGCGAGTGGGAGCCTCCAAGCCACAGCTGACCTCAGGGCTCACACTCGCCAGTTGCCGCGCCAGCGCATCCAGTAGTCGCCCCAAATCCAGCGGCAACACCGCCGGCAGCGGGAACTCCTGCAACTTCGTTCCGGTGAACTGGTAGAAGTTCTCCCACTCCACAGTCGTCTGGCGAGCCCCCTTCGTGTCGACTGTGCTGCCCTTGTTGTGGGAGACCTGCTTCAACCAGAAGCACGCGGTTGACGAGTTCAGCACTCCCAGGAGGGCCAAGTGTTCATCCGTGGATGCGCCAGCAGGCAATCGCATGATCGTTGCCGTGCTGTTGTAGGCCAGCGGTCCTCGACCCAGCACGAAGTGTCCATGTGTGGCCACTTGGCTCCACGTGATGGCCAACGGGGAGAGGCGCGAATCGTCGGGCAGTTGATGCCACTCGAACCAAGCCCGTCCAGCATCGCGAAATGTGCCTCCGGAGAATGTCTTTCTGCCCCAAAGGTGGGTTCGATGTGGCCAGAGGTAGTGTGTCGCCGACGCCGACGGGCTGGTGAGGACCCCATCCTCATAGGGATACCAAACCTCCTCGCTGGGACTCAGTCGCCAATCGCGCACTTCGTCGCCTGCGATATGCAATCGCCTTTCATCTGACATCCGCCACCGTGCGAAGGCATGCGCGGGGGCAAGCGCCAGCTCGTCGAAGCCGGTTATGCCGAAGAAGCCGCAGCGAACTGCAATCTCTCCAACTCGCACATCAACCGCCTTCTCGACGGCTGCGAAGAGGCCTGAAGCAGCACCCCCAGAAAGAGACCAGGGATGGGTGGACAGAGTTGCACGCGATAGGTCCGTGACCGAGACAAACCCGCCATCGAATCCGGGTTCGGCAAGGTGTTCGGTCATCTGATTCCAGACGAGGCCCTGTGACGGCTCCTCCGGCTGCCCAGGCTCCCCTCGCTTACCAAGGACTGCGCGCACACAATGCGCAAGATCGGGCAGCCGTCGCCGACCGATGAGGATTACCGTGGGGGTACCGTGCCCGGGGATGTAGGCCCCGGAGGTATCGATAACCGCGGTGAGATCGACCGGGTTTGTGACATCGTGCCCCGCCAGCAGAGTCTCGATCACCTTCTTTCCGAACTCGCGCTTCATGAAGGAGTTGCTGGTGATCTGCCCGACGTATCCCGCCGGTGATTCGGCCGATCCCTTCACCGCCAGACGGAAGAACAGTTCCAGGAACGGGA